>DATGTG010000084.1:0-3013 GCA_035301965.1 Wenzhouxiangella sp.
TCAAGCCCAGAGCGTAGTTGAGTGCCGGCATGCTTTCGTGTTTCTGGCGGGCCGAAAACAGCTCGGTAAGCACCTGCAGGCCCACCCGCACGCCGGCGGCGCCGCCGTACACATCGGCGGTTGTTTGCGGGCTGCGCTTGAAAATGCTGCCCACGCTGACAGCGGCCGCCGTGCCTGAACAGTGGCCGGAGGTGGCTGTTTGTCTGACCAGTTCGCCGGCCTGAAGCATGCCGGCGAATGCAATGGTTGAATCCTTCATGCCGGAACGGCTCCTGTCGTGTCTGTGGTGGTCATGGCGGCAGGCAGGGGGGCGTTGCCAGCCGCAATTGTGGCACCGCCCAGGCATTCGTCGCCGTCGTAAACAACCACCGCCTGGCCGGGCGTGACCGCGCGCTGGGGCTGGTCAAATGCCAGCACCACAACGGAATCATCCAGTCGTTCAATGCGGCAGGCCTGATCGCGCTGGCGATAGCGGATCTTGGCGTGCAGCCGCTCGCCCGCCCGAGGCACGCGTCCAATCCAGTGAGCTTCGTGCGCCGTCACCCGCGTTGACATCAGCGTGGGATGGCTGGCGTTTTGCTCGGCATATAGCACGTTGTTGTCCATGTCCTTGAAGACAACATACCAGGGGTCTTCGGAAAAACCTCTGAGCCCGCCTATGCCCAGCCCCTGACGCTGTCCGGGCGTATAGTGGATCAGCCCGCGGTGGCGGCCGATGACCTGTCCGCTGCCGGTCCGAATCTCGCCCGGCGCCGACTCCAGGTACCTGGCAATAAAGCGGTCAAAATTGCGCTCGCCGATAAAGCAGATGCCGGTTGAGTCCTTTTTGTCCGCCACCGGCAGGCCGGCCTGTTCGGCCAGCGCTCTTACCTGCGGCTTGGTCAGCTCACCCAGCGGAAAGCGCGCCATGGAAAGCTGTTTCTGGTCAAGCGCATAGAGAAAGTAGCTCTGGTCCTTGTTGAGGTCGACGGCCTTGAGCAGTGACACTGTGCCGTCGGGGTTTTCGCGCCGGCGCGCGTAGTGCCCGGTGGCGATGATGTCGGCGCCCAGGTCCCGGGCATGGTCGGCAAACACGCGAAACTTGATTTCGCGGTTGCACAGAATATCGGGGTTGGGGGTGCGCCCGGCCCGGATCTCGGCCAGAAAATGCTCGAACACCTCGTCCCAGTACTCGGCCGCAAAATTGCGCTCGTGCAGCCGCATGTCCAGCTTTTCGGCCACGCTGCGGGCGTCGGCGGCATCATCGGCGGCCGTGCAGCCGCTGACCTGGTCGTCCTCTTCCCAGTTTTTCATGAACATGCCGGCCACAGGCTGCCCCTGCTGCTGCAGGAGCAGGGCGGTGACGGACGAATCAACGCCGCCGGACATGGCTGTCATGATCAGATTGCTCATGGCACTGGTATATGGGGACGGAAAAGCGAAATTGCGAGGATTTTAACCCATCGCCAAACCCGACAATGTGATGCTGTGTCCGTTCGGACAAGGGCGACCGTCATCGTTGCGTCGGAAAGTGTGGCGGATGCAGACCGGCGCGGCAGGGCAGCTGGCCCCGAGCGCGCTCATTGTCCGAATAGATCGGGGCTCATCATGCTGATGAAACGGCTGGCCTGGGGCGACATGTAGGCGCCCCGGCGCAGAATGACGCCGCAGGACCGCACGGGAAAATAGCGGCCGAGATCGCGCACTACAAAGCGTTTTCTGTCATCTTCGGTCAGGCACAGGCTGCTGACAATGGAAATGCCCATGCCCAGCGCCACAAAGCGTTTGATGACTTCCCAGCCGCCCACTTCCAGGTTGACGCGAAACGGCAGGGCGTTTTGCTTGAATACAAAATCGACCAGCTGGTGGGCACGCTGATTGCGCGGCGGCAGCACCAGGCCGTGCGGGCTGATGTCGGCCAGCTCTATGCTGCTCCGCCGCGCCAGGGGATGATCGGGGCGCATGATCAGCGCCGGGCCAAAGCGCCACAGGGGGCGGTATTCAATGCCGTCCGGGATATCGAGCATGCTGTCAACGGCAAAATCGAGGTTGTCTTCGCGCAGCCTGGAAATGCCCCGCTGGCCGATGAATTCATCGAGCTGGACGATAATGCCCGGGTGCTGTTTGCGAAAACGGGCCAGCAGGGCCGGCATCAGATGCTGCATGGCCAGCTCGCCGGCGCCAACCCGAATCTCGCCTCGGTCCAGCGTGCTGTGGCGCTGCTGGAATTCAGCGGGCAGGGCGTCCATCTTTTCCACCAGCGGTCGCGACATTTCCAGCAGCACCTTGCCGGCCGGCGTCAGCTGCAGCCGCGGCCCGCGCCGCTCAAACAGCTTGCGGCCCAGGCCATCCTCAAGCGCGCGGATTTGCTGGCTGACCGACGGCTGGCTCAAATACAGCCGCTCGGCGGCGGCCGACACGCTGCCGCTGCGCGCAGTCTGGATGAACGCGCGCAGGTGTTTGAGCAGATTGCCCTTGTAAGCGGTCAATTGCAGATGGCTGTCCGGATAATGAAGTGCTGGCAGTATTGCACAAACCGGCACAGCAGGTCTGCGGCGGCTGCAGAGCGGCCGCCACGTGCTTGAAAAGACCATATGGCTGCCTCACTATGAGATCATCATCAGCAGGTGTTAAAAGCACGACCAAGCGTGCAACAACAAGGAATGATCACAGCACAGCAACATAACCCAATGCATGACGAGCCGGAATGGAGCGACAGCCTGGCGCTGGAAGAATCGCGCTCCAGGGTGGACAAGCCGCCGCTTTACCGGGTCATCATTCTCAATGACGATTACACGCCCATGGATTTTGTGGTTGAGGTCCTGATGCTTTTCTTCGGCATGTCCAACGATCAGGCCACCAGCGTCATGCTGCATGTTCACACGCGCGGACGCGGTGTGGCTGGTGTGTTCACCCGCGAAATTGCCGAAACCAAGGTGGTTTCGGTCAACGAGTATGCGCGCGAGCATCAGCATCCGCTGCACTCCACGCTTGAGCAGGTTGAAGAATGAACAACGTGGCCGGAATCATCCTT
>DATGTG010000085.1:0-4342 GCA_035301965.1 Wenzhouxiangella sp.
CGCCTGGCCCGGCCCATGCTGGCCAAATGTGACTGATCGACGAGCGTGGCCGTCCGACTGAAGCCGCTCTAGTCAACCCGCAGAACCAAACCCTTTTCAGGCTTTGTTGAGCGGCCGGCCGGCATTTCAAACTCGAACGGCACCGACTCCAGACTTCCACTGCGGTTGACCTGAACCACAAAGTGCAGGTGCGGCCCGGTGCTGAAACCGGTGTTGCCCGAGCGCCCGATCCGCTGGCCGCGCTTGACCCGCTGGCCATCGCGAACGCTGACGCCGCCATAGTCCAGGTGGGCATACAGGGCCATGCTGCCATCGTCGTGCAAAATGCGCACAAAATTGGCGCGCGGGCCAAAATATTCCAGATTGTCGCCCGCCCTGCGAAAATGCCGCGCCGTGTCCATGACCACGCCGCCGCGCGCTGCGTATACCGGCGTTCCCTGCGGCGTCTGAAGGTCCACCGCATGATAGCTGTGGCGGTCGCGGTGGCTTTGCCGGCCGCCAAACGCCTGGCCAACCAGCACCTCGGTGCCGGCCGCAATGGGCGGTCTGTAGGCCTTGCGGGGTGCGTGGCGGGCGCGCCGGCTGCCCAGCTGGCTGCTGCTGGAAATGCGATATGACCATGACTTGTAGGGATCCAGCGGACCAAAGCCCACCAGCATCTGCTCTTCCAGCGCGACCAGCTCAAAGGTGGCGGGCAGCGCGGGCTCGCTGACGATGTTGTCCGATTCGACCAGCGACAGCTGAACCGTTACCGGCCCGTGCAGGCGGTTGCGGTAAAACCACAGGTGCAAACCGTCGCTCTCCTCCTTGCGGGCCACCACCGGATCGTCCGGCTGAGCTTCGGCATGGCGGGCCCTGACCTCGGCTTCGGTCACCGGCTTGCGGTCGCTGAAGTTGAGTATGCCGTTTTCGTCCGTCCACGTATAAATGGTTTGCGCGGCCGCTGCGGCCGAAAGCAGCCCGAGGCACAGCGCTGCCAGCCAGCGCCATTGGGCCCGTGGTCCTGCGCCAGATTGTCCGCTCGGCTTTTTCATGGTCCGCCATTTTGCCACCTGCACGCCGGCAGCGTACACAAGCGCCTGCAACTGGGGCTAGAATGAAACTTTTCCCAAAAGACATGACCGCCACTTATTCAACCATGCTCAAGTTCTATACACGTCCGGGCTGCACGCTTTGCGACAAGGCACAGGCGCTGCTGGCAGAAGGCGGTTTTGGCCAGACTTTTGAAATGGTCAACATAGAATCCGACCTTGAACTCCTCGATCAATACGGCGACAAGATTCCGGTTGTGCACAACACGCGCACCGGCGAAAAGCTGTCGTGGCCGTTTACCGCTTCACAAGTGCGTGACCTGGCAGCCGACTGACCGCCTGCCGGGCATCCCCCGCCAGGGCCGCAAGCCGCCACCCGCATGGTGGACAGCATGCTGTCGGTAGCCGCATCGGCGGCCGGCGGCTATCTGCTTGGGTCCGTGTCCGGCGCGCTGCTGCTGGGCCGGTTTCGCCGCGTCGACATCCGCCGCCTGGGCTCCGGAAACCCCGGCGCCACCAACGCGCTGCGCACCGTCGGCTGGTCCTTTGCCGCAGCCGTTGTGCTGGTCGACCTGGGCAAGGGCGTGGTGGCCGCCGCTGCCGTGCCGAAACTGATCGCGCTGATTCCGGTTGTGGGCGGTACAGCGTCTTTTTGCACGCTGGCCGCCGCGTCCGGCACCGCCGCCGTCGTCGGCCACATCTGGCCGGTGTTTTTCAGGTTTCGCGGCGGCAAGGGTGCCAGCACCCTGGTCGGCGTCATTGCTGTGGTTGCGCCCTGGTGCCTCATCCCCATGCTCCTGGTCTGGGGCATTGCCCTGCTGGGCTCGGGCTACGTTGGCCTGGCCACCATTCTGGCCAGCCTCAGCCTGGTGCCTGCCATGTGGACTGTCGGCCCCGATCCATTGCCGGCAGCACTGGCGATAATGTCTCTGTTGCTGGCCATGCTGCTGGTGTTTACCCATCGCGGCAATCTGATGCGCATGCGCAGCGGCGAGGAAAACCGTTTTGACAAGGCCCGGGTCATCAGGCGACGCTAGCGGCCTGTCTTTTGGCAGCGACTGAACATCATGCAAAACCGCACTGAAATCAAGGATCTCATGCCGGCTTCAGCCGCTTCGCTCTTTGCCCTCCTGGCCGACGGCCGGGTTCACAGCGGCGCGCAGTTGGCCGATGCGCTGGGCATCAGCCGGCAGGCCGTCTGGAAACAGACCGGGGCGCTGCGCGAAATGGGCCTGGACATCCAGGCGCGGGCCGGGCGCGGCTATCAGCTGACCCGCCCGGTGGAGCGGCTGGACGAAGACCTTGTCAACCGCCTGGTCAAATCGCCAGCGGTTCGCGCCACGGTCGTGGGCGCGGTGAATTCCACCAACCAGAGCCTGCTTGAAACCCGGGCCGCCCACGGCCGGGCGCTGCTGGCCGAAACCCAGCTGGCCGGCCGGGGACGGCGCGGACGCAGCTTTGTCTCGCCGCCCGGCAGCGGGCTCTATGTTTCGCTGGCATGGGAATTTGACTGCGGCCTGACCCGGCTTGCGCCGCTCAGCCTGGTGGTGGGGCTGACCACAACCAAATGCCTGCGCCCGCTGTCCGGGGCGCCCGTCACGGTCAAGTGGCCCAACGATCTTTTCATCGGGAAGGCCAAGTTCGGCGGCTGCCTGGTCGAAGTTTCCGGCGCTGCCGAAGGTCCGTGCCGCGCCGTGGTCGGCATTGGCATCAACCTGTTTTCCAATAATCGCGCCATGAGCAGCGTGGAACAGGCCTGGACCACGCTGGAAGACCACGGCAAAGACCCGGGCCGCAACCGGCTGGCGGCCGCGCTGCTGGACGGGCTGGCCGGCGCGCTTGAACAGTTCGAGGCCAAAGGCTTTGCACCGTTTCATGCCGAATGGGACACATACGACGCGCTGGCCGGCCTGCCCGTCCAGGTTATTTCCGGCCCAAAAGTGATTGTGCGCGGCACCGCAGCCGGCATCGACAACCACGGCCAGCTGCTTGTCCGCTACGATGATCGGATTAAAACCGTGGCCGGCGGCGAGGTCAGCGTTCGTGTCGACTGAACAGGTCATTGACGTCGGCTACAGCCGCATCAAATGGGGCCGCGTGCAGGCCGGATGCCTTGATATCGGCAGTGTGCAGTGCTCGCCGGTTCAGCAGTGGCGCCAGCCGGCCGCCAGCGCCCCGGCACGGGCGCTGATTCTGTCGAGCAGCGGCAATGCGTTTGCCGGCCGCCTGGCAGAACACCTGCGCCGGTCGGGCACTCAAACCAATGTCATTTCCACCGGCGACCGCAAGCTGCCGGTGGCAGCCGCCTATGCCTCGCTGGGCTGCGACCGCTGGCTGGCGCTGCAAAAGCCGGCCGGTGCCGAGCCCGGCCCATTTGTTGTGGTGGATGCCGGCACCGCCATTACCGTGGACGTGGTTGACGGCAACAATTCCCATCTTGGCGGCTGGATCATGCCCGGCCTGATCAGCGCCCAGGCCGGACTGCTGGCGCGTGCGCCAGGACTTGACCGCAGGCTTCCAGAATCCGACTATACGCATCAGCCGGCGCGCAACACCGAACAGGCCCTGGCGCAGGGCGCGCTGATGCTGGCCGCGGGGGGAATTGAGCGCGCGGTTGAGGCCGCCCGAAAAAACATCGGGCCCCGGCCCGCCCTGTGGCTGACCGGAGGGGATGCAACACGACTGGCTGCCTGTCTGCCGCAGTCGTTCAGGCTCGATCCGCACCTGGTGCTCCACGGAATGGCATTGGCAACTCAAGTAAAATGAAAGCGTTGAACTGGCTCTGGATTGCCGTCGCCCTGATCACGGCAAACGCAATCCTGTTCACTCTTGGTCAAATCAGCCCGGCCCCGGCCAATGACGAAGAACAGCAGCAGGTGGCGCCCCTTGATCCGCGGTTTCCTGTCGTCGAACTGGTCTCCGAAGCCGGCGATGAAGCCCTTCAGACAGGCTGCTGGACCATAGGCCCGCTGCCGACCCTGCTGGCACAGCAGCGCGCCCGCGATCGCATTGCCGCCCACGCAAGCCGCGTTGAGCTGCGCCAGACCGAGGCCGACCGCGATCGTGGCTGGTGGGTTCATGTGCCGGCCGGCAGCCGCAGCCAGGCGCTGGAACTGACTCGCGACCTGGCGGAAAAGGGCGTTGACGACTATTACATTATCGCCGGTGGCACGCTGGAAAATGCCGTGTCGGTGGGCCTGTATGAAAACCTCGACAATGCCCGCCAGCGCCAGCGCCGCATCCGCGCGCTGGGCTTTGACGCCCGGCTCGAAGTGCGGCGCGAAACAACGCCGCAGTTCTGGATTGACTAT
>DATGTG010000086.1:0-5715 GCA_035301965.1 Wenzhouxiangella sp.
TCCAGCGTGCATCGTGCAGGTCGTTGTCATTGACCGCTTGTTGCGCTCGTGCTAGAAAGACGGCAAATACATTCACAAAGGGAGGGTTCGCAATGACAGACTTGGCTGAAAGATTTGAGCAGGCCGCCAGGGACGCCCACGATCTGGAAGATCGGCCCGACAACGATACTCTGCTGATGCTTTATGCCTATTACAAACAGGGACGCGAGGGCGATGTGAGCGGCGAAAGGCCCGGCTTCTTCGATTTTGTCGGCGCAGCCAAGTACGAGGCATGGGAAAAGCTCGCGGGCATGGAAAAAAACGAGGCCAAACAGAAGTATGTCGACCTCGTTGAAAGCCTGAAGTACTAGCCGCAGCCGTCACCGTGCCAGCTGCAGGCCCCAGCACTCCGGACCGGATTTTAGGCACAGCCTTGCTGCTGTTCAATGCGCATGGCGAAAGACACGTGGCCACCAACCGTATAGCCGACGAGCTTGGCATCAGCCCGGGCAACCTGCATTATCACTTCCGCACCAAGGAAGCGCTGATTTCGACTCTTTTCAAACTGTATGAAAAGCGCATGCTGGAGCTGCTGGCAGCGCCTGGCCCGGCCGTGGTTCATGTTGAGGATATCTGGCTTTTCCTGCATCTGGTGTTTGAAACCATCGGCGAGTTTCGGTTTCTGTACCGCGACCTGACTGATATCTGCAGCCGCTTTCCCGGTCTGCGCCTTCGTTTTCAGGCCATTTTGAAGCTGTCCATGGCCACCGCCAGGCAGCTCAGCCAGGGGCTGATCGACCAGGATGAGCTGGCAGCCACGCCCGAGGAACTGGATGCACTGGTCAGGAATATTGTGTTGATATCCACATTCTGGATCGCCTTTGACCAGGTGGCCGAAAGGGACGGGGAGCCGCGGCCCGAGCGCGCTGCCTGGCAGGTCATGAGTTTGATCAGCCCCAACCTGGTTGGACCGGCTCGCAACGAAATGAAGGCACTGGCACAGGCTTACAGAATGCAGGCGGATTGAGCGCCTGAAAAAAAGACCCGGAACGCTGTCCGGGTCAAGTTGCGCGGCAGCTCTGCAGGCTGCCGCGGGGCACTTCAAGCGGGCTCTTCAGCTTTTGCCGGCCGTTTTTTTGGACGCGGCCTTGCTTGAGGCTTTCTTTTTGACTGTTTTCTTTTTTCCGGCGGCGGCTGCAGGTGTCTTTTTGACTGCGGGCCCTTTTTGGGCAGACAGATCACTGACTTGCCTGTTCAGCTCGGCAACGCGCTCACTCAGCTCGGCAATCTCGTCCGAGGTGGGCACACCCAGACGCGACAGCGCCCGGGCAACGCGCTGTTCAAACACTTTCTCCAGCCGGTCCCAGTTGCTTTGCGCGGTTTCACGCACCTTGCCAACGCGACTTTCAACCTCTTCACGCACGCTGTCGGCTTTCTCGCGGCTGCGATTTTCAACCTTGCTGCCTTCTTCAATCAGGCGCTCAAACAGCTTGCCACTTTCACCGAACACCTTGCTGCCGGTGTCCTCCAGCGATTTTCTGCCCTGACCAAGCAGCCTGCTGCCTTCCTTTTGCGCCAGCGCAAAAGCGCCCAGGCCGGCCAACCATATATCACTGGCATAATCCTGCATCTGCGAAGTTGCGCTCTTGCGGGATGCAGTCTTTTTGGTTACTTTTTTGGCAACCTTCTTTTTGGCGGTCTTTTTTACCATCTTGCTTGCTCCTGTTTGGGTGCAGCATCGCCGGGCGAGCCGCTGATCAACGGGTTTCATGATGAAATATAAACCTTGTTTCTAGAGCTGGCACACTAAACCATGAATACTTCAGACTGGGCGGCTTTCCCTTATCAATCAAAAGCATATTTTTACCCCGACGAGGCGCTGACCGAATCGTGGGACACTCTGCACCGGGGGGATGCCGAGCCCCTGCCCGTCAGCAACGACATTCTGGAAGCATGGCGCCGCTACCATGCCGGAAACTTTGCGGGTGCCGCCAGCCTGGCCAAGGAGATTGGGCCGGATGCCCATGCCGTGGCCAACAAGGCCAGCGGCATTTATGCCGACTATCTGGAAGAAAACGAAAATACCCGGCTGGCCATTTACAAGGCGGGGATAAAACGCGCGGAGAGCGCTATTTCAACTCATCCGGATGACGCCAATGCGCATTATTTTCATGCGTTTCTTCTGGGTCGCTACAGCCAGAGCATCTCCATCGCCAGGGCGCTGTCACAGGGCATTGGCGGCAAGGTGCGTGAATCTCTTGAAAATGCCCTTGAGCTGGCTCCCGGACACGCCGAGGCACACACCGCCCTGGGCCTGTATCATGCCGAGATCATTGGGAAAATCGGCCGGATGGTGGGCCGGCTTACCTATGGAGCCAGCATTGAAGAAGCACTGGATCATTTTGAACAGGCGCTGTCGCTGACACCGGACGCACCCATTGCCCACCTTGAATACGGCAATGGTCTTTATCTCATGTTCGGTGACAAGCGGCTGGAAGAGTCCAATGCCGCCTACAAAAAGGCGGCATCAATCAAGCCGGTGGATGCCATGCAGCGGCTTGACATGGAGTTTGCCAAGGCCAGTATTTGACGGTCGCCGGCGTCTTCAATCGCAGTCTGCGCACAAGCGTGCAACCAGGTATTCAGCCTCATCGGCCGGCAAGGGTGCATCATCGGCACCCAGCAGCATGACCCAGTGCAACAGGTTCTCAAACTCCGTTCTGAAGTTCAGAACCACATTTTGCGGATCGGGAACCAGATTGTGATCTGCAACCAGTCCGGAAAAGACTTTCCCGTTGTAGCTCAGAATACTGATCCCCATTCCCATGGAGCCGGTCTGCGGCACCCAGAACATCATTTCACGCAGCCTGGCGCCGGCAAGATAAAGCGGCTTTTGCGGCCCGGGAACGTTGGTCAGAACCGCTGAGGCCTTGCGGCTGAACATCTCCAGGGCGGGCTTTTGCAATGCTGCAGGCCCCATGCCCAGCGCCGCCAGCGCACCCAGGGTGATCGCTGCCTGCCTGGATTCCTTGAGCTTGCGCATGTTGTCCGATACCTGATAAACGCGCCGCAGCGGATTCTTTTGGGCAATTGGCAAGTCAAGAAAAACCAGCCCGAAATGATTGCCCAGCTCCGGCGCGTGATCCAGGGGCCGCAGGTTGACCGGAACAGTGGCGCGCATGCTGGCCTGGCCGGGACTGGCGCCGCATTCAACCACATAACGGTGCAGCGCGCCGGTCATGACGGCAATCAAAATATCGTTGACCGAGCAGCCGAGGATCCGGCTGACGGCCTTGACCTCGTCAAGAATGATGGGCTCGGCCCAGGCAATGTTCTTGCGCACGCCAAGCCGGCCGCGAAACGGCGAGCGGGAATCATCCGGCAAAAGGAGGGCCTGGCCCAGTTCACCCATCAGCTCCGCCACTGAAGCGCCGGCGGCACGCGGATCCCGCAAAACATCTGCGCCGCATTCCAGTGCCCTGGCCCCGGTCTCCTGCAGGACTCTCAGACCAGAGTGCGCCGGCGCAGCCAGGCGCCTGAAAACACCCGATTCCGCCACCTGCTTTTCCTTCCAGCGTCTTGAGCTGTTTGCCTGCAGAGATTTTTGCCGATCGGTTTCTGTCAGCGACAAAAGCACCTGAATCAGCGCAATGCCGTCGGCATAGCAGTGGTGAATACGCGCGATGATGGCCGGGCCATGAAGGTAGTTCTCGACAAAGTGGAACTGCCACAGCGGCTTGGTCTTGTCCAGGGGCGTTGATGCCAGGCTGGAGACCAGCGCTTCAAGCGCCTGCTTGTCGGCTCTGCCGGGCAAGGCGGTGCGCACAACATGCGAGCGTTCATCAAACAGCGCGTCGGTTTCCCACCAGCTGCCGCGTGGCGTGTCCACGGTTTTTTGACGAAAGCGGCGAAAAGACAGAAAACGACTTGTTACCAGTTTTTTGAAAACGCCAAACTCGACCGGGCGATCAAGAATGATCACGCCGGTAATCATCATCAGGTTGGTCGACTGCTCCATGCGCAGCCAGGCCAGGTCCACTCTTGAAATCGGGTCGCGTTTGCTGCCGCCCATGCCGTTATCCATTGACAGGAACTGTCCGGATTCTTTCACGGCCATCCGTCCGGGTCAATCCGCCGTGGTTGTGCAGTCATTGCCCAACGGCTCAAAAACAGCAGAACCACCGGCCTTCATCCGGCCCGGCAGTGGTGCTGCCGGGATCCAGTCAATGGATCTGGTGAGAGACCCCTTCTGTCTTGACTGCTGCATTTTGCACCAGATCATAAGGCAGCTTGACCTGGTTGAGACCAAACTGCTTGAGCAGCGGCTGCAGCTGGTGGTGAATCAGCGGATACAGCTGGCGCGTCAGGGAGCCATGGTTGCCCTTGAAGGTTTCGAAGCTGACAGGCTCGCCCTGAAACTGTGAATACACTGCCTGCAAAACAAGCTCTATCGTGAACAGGGGCTGGTCGGACTCGCTTTCGCTGCCGCTTTTCCTGCCGTGACAGAGCATGCGCGCCGTGACCTGGTACTGGGGAAGCTCGGCCTCATGATTCATTTCACGCGGGCTGAGTTTGAGCTCAACCTTGGTGCTGAACGGCTGGTCCGGCTTGACGATCTCGTTGAGATCGGCATTCAGACGGGTGATTTGGGTATGGGACAGGGAAAAGGTCTGCAGCAGGTTGGTCATGGAATGGCGGCTTTGTGATTTGAACAGAATTACATGGCAGTCGGGGCGGGCAGTTTCAAGCACGCGCCCAAAACAAAACGCCCGCATCGCGGGCGTTTTGCCTGTCTTGATCAAAAGTCCGCTGCTCAGGGCGCAAACTCGATCACTTCCACTGCGCTGTCGCTGCCGTCTTCTTCACCAAACCCGAGCGGCAGGTAGTCATTGACCAGCCATTTCATCAGCTGGTTGGTGTAGAAGGGGCTGACCATGACACCGCTGCGGCCACCGGGCAGTATTTCGCTGACGGCTGGTTTGCCGGGCGTCATCTCAGCCACCGTGCGGCGCGCCGCACCGTGGTTGAACATGAAGTCATTGACGCTGCTGGCGCGCACCCCGTGGGATGAGGCGTCAACCGTCTGGTAGCCGCCGCCGCGGGCCACGCCCGGCAACCCCTCGTCCAGGTCCTGCAACCCGCCGCCGTTGGGCACATTGAAGGGGTCGCTGTTGACGGGATGCTCGAAGACGATGCGGTGCAGACGCCCCCAGCGGTAGTCCCCCAGATCAGTGGAATTGCCGAAGGCCGGCGCAAACTCGTCGCTGGACAGCAATTCCAGCGACTGCCCGAGGCTGGCCAGCAACACGGTATCACGGGCGCTGGCCGCATCCGGAGCGCCTTCAACGTTGAAAAACGGAACGCCGGACGCGCCTGTGCCCTGCCCCGTTTCAAAATTATCCAGAAGATGGTGCAAAGCCCTGAGTGCATCGCTGGATCCCGGCCTGAAGTCACCCAGCTGCAGGGCGTCGAGCGTGGCATCCACGGTGTTGGCAATGACCTGGCCGCGCCACACCGAATAGATGGTGGCTGTCACGGAGTGAGCCACCTGCTCTTCAGACGGCTCGACACCCGGAGGGCTGCCCGGATCGAAACCGTCAGTCAGGCCGGTCGGTGATGAAAAGTCCCACTCGGCCAGCCGCGCAACCGCTTCCTGAATACTTTCATCCAGGGCAAACTGCGCCAGGCCCGGCCAGGCGTCTTCATCAACCGCGTTTTCAAACGCTTGCAAAATAT
>DATGTG010000087.1:0-4481 GCA_035301965.1 Wenzhouxiangella sp.
GCGGCGCGCTGCTGGCGTCTGATGTCGGCATGCTGGCGGGACAGATAGCCGGCATAGCGGATCTGTACGGCCACCTGTTCGGCCACATCTTCCTGCTGTGCGCCCGGGCCCAGGCCATCCACAGCCATGAGCGCTGCATAACCCACATCGGGTCGCCGCAGCAGCTCTTCGGCGGTGGCGTCCTTGCGCAGTTCCATATCAAGCTGTTTGCGGATGCGCTGCGCCATTTCAGAATTGGCGGGAATTCTCAGCCCGGCCAGCCGCTTGCGCTCGGCCTCAATGGCATCACGGCGCCGGCAGAAAACCTGCCAGCGCTCATCATCCACCAGGCCCAGCTGGCGCCCGGTTTCGGTCAGGCGCAGATCGGCGTTGTCCTCGCGCAGCTGCAGCCTGAACTCGGCCCGGCTGGTAAACATGCGGTAGGGCTCGGGGGCGCCTTGGGTAATCAGATCATCAACAAGCACGCCGATGTAGGCCTGGTCGCGTCCCGGTGTCCACGGCTCTTCATCGCGGGTCTGGCGCGCCGCGTTCAGGCCGGCAATCAGGCCTTGGGCGGCCGCCTCTTCGTAGCCGGTGGTGCCGTTGATCTGCCCGGCAAAGAACAGGCCGCCAACATGGCGTGTCTCCAGGCTGGCCTTGAGCTCGCGCGGGTCGAAGAAATCATATTCTATGGCGTAGCCGGGGCGCGTGATGTGGGCGTTTTCCAGCCCCGGAACCGAGCGCACCAGCTCAATCTGAACATCAAAGGGCAAGCTGGTCGAGATGCCGTTGGGATACCACTCGTTGAGGCCCAGACCTTCGGGCTCCAGAAACACCTGGTGCGAGTCGCGTTCGGCAAAGCGCACCACCTTGTCCTCTATGGACGGACAGTAGCGCGGGCCGGGGCCTTCGATATGCCCGGCATACATGGGCGAACGCGCCAGATTGGCGCGAATGAGCGCGTGGGTTTTTTCCGTGGTGCGCGTGGTAAAGCACGACACCTGGGGCGGGTGCCGGTCGCGCGAGCCGACAAAGGAGAATACCGGGCGCGGCGTATCGCCCTGCTGTTCCTCAAGCCTTGAAAAGTCGATGCTGCGGCCGTCCAGGCGCGGCGGTGTGCCGGTTTTGAGCCGTCCGTAGGTAAAGGGCAGAGCGCGCATCCGTTTGGCCAGCGTGCCGGCGGCTGCGTCACCATCGCGCCCGCCGCTGCGGCGGGTTTCGCCAATGTGAATGCGTCCGCCCAGAAATGTGCCAACGGTCATGACGACCGTTTTGGCGCTGAAGGCAAGGCCCATGGCGGTTCTGACGCCCGTCACCCGATTGTTTTCTATGATCAGATCATCCACCGGCTGTTGGAAAACCGTCAGGTTTTCCTGGGCATCCACGGCCTGGCGAATGGCGTTGCGGTACAGGGTGCGGTCGGCCTGGCAGCGCGTGGCGCGAACGGCCGGCCCCTTGCGGGCGTTAAGCAGGCGCCACTGAATGCCTGCGGCGTCCGCTGCCCGGGCCATGATGCCGCCCAGGGCATCGATTTCGCGCACCAGGTGGCCTTTTCCTATTCCGCCAATGGCCGGGTTGCAGCTCATCTGGCCAATGCTTTCTATCTGGTGGGTGACCAGCAGCGTGCGCGCACCGCTGCGGGCCGCGGCCAGGGCGGCTTCGGTGCCGGCGTGGCCGCCGCCAACAACAATGACATCAAAGGTATCGGGATAACGCATGCTGGATGTCAAAACTTTTTCAGACGGTTGATTTTAACGGTTTTGTCAACCGACTGGAAATCAGCGCTGCCGCTGTCGGTTTGCAGGCGTTCGGCGGCTTCCGGTTGTTCCGGTGCGCCTTGAAGACGGCGAGCGCTGGCGAGAGGAAGCCGGCGGCGTGCCCGCAGCCGGCCGCTGGCGAGTCGCGTTACGGGCTGGTCTGCTGCCGGCCCGGCGGCGATTGTCCTCGCCTCTGTCCGCCCGTCGCGAATTTGTAACAGGCGCGCTTCTTGGTGAAAGCCCGGAGCGCTGCCAGGCGGCGCTGCGCCGGACGGCCGCGGCCCGGCTGGTGGCCGGCAGTGCCGGTGCAGTGCCAGGCACCAGTTGGCGATCAAGGCGCGGTGGGGTGTGGGCAGCGCGCAGGCGTTGATTGATGTCGGCCGTGCGAGAAATGGCGCGAGCCTGGCTGCGTTCCGTCAGTTCTGCCGGCGGTGAAAACACGTCGGGCCCCGGCCGGTAGTCGCCGTAAAAATCGCGATAGCGGTACCAGGGGTAGCGGTAGTGGTGATCCCCGGCGGTGTAATAGCGTCCGGGCCGATAGCCGTAATACCAGCCTGGATACGGGTAGTACCAGGGGTCGAAACGGGGTACGAAAACCGAGTGTGGGTGGTAATAACGGCTGAAATAGAAGTAGTCCAGCGACCAGTACGGGTACACAAACGGGCTGGCATGAATGACGGCAGGCCGGGGGGCGGACCGGGCGCGATAGTGCTGCTGGTAGTAAACACCGTTTTCGCCCCCGTAATATGGAGTGGCGCAGGCCGCCACAAGCGCCGCCGGCAAAAGAAAGACGGTCAGCAGCCGAAACGGGGTTTTGCAATATTGTGCAAGCCTGGCGTTCATGCGGTCATTTTGACATGTTTGCGTGAATCGGATCTGAATCGGCGTCCAAAAGCGCTTTGACGCGGTTGATTCCGGCGCGCTTTTGTGCTTTGCCGTCCACAGGGCTGGGCGGGGCCTGGCGGGCCTGGGGGCCAATCATCTGCAGCAGCTCAACGGTGTTTCCGCCGCCTTCCATCACGATGACCTCAAGATCCCGCTCTTCGCCATCGTGCCAGCGAATGCGCCGCACTTCCTGTTCGAAAGGCAGATTCCTGCCCATCAGAAAATGAACAACGGCGTCGGGGTCATCGGCAAACACATGCAGGCTGATGCGCGAGTGCTCATCGGCCGTGCCTTCAAGCACCGGGCCTACAAGGCGCGGGCGAAAGGGCTTGAGAAAGCGCATGACCGAAATGGCCGCCTGGCGCAGCGCCTGGAGAACGTCCTGATGCCTGCTGCCGCCATAAAGGTTTTGCCATTGCTTGAGCGCCAGCTCAACCTCTTCGTTGGAAGGCAGGCCTGTGCGCGGCGATGCGCCAATGCGCCGGGCCGCCTTCTGCTTGGCCGCAAAGTAGTTCCGCTGGCCCTCAGTGGCCATGATGCGGGCGGCCTCGGCGGCAATTTCCTGCCGCAGGCGCATGTTGCGCGGTGATGTCCGGTTGCTCATTGGGCCACTCCTGCTGTATCGGTTGGTTCAATAGATATCGTATGGATCGGCTTCCTCGCTTTTTTCTTCAGCGCTTTCCAGCGCGGGCAGATTGCCGGCGTGAAACCATTCCTGAATGGCGCCGGGTGTCCCGGGCCGCGCGCGCTCGCCGGTGTCCGGATTGATCAGCGAGCTCACAATTCCGACCGGCATGTCCGGTTTTACCTCGGGCCGTCCGTCCAGGGCCTGCGCCATGAAATCCATCCATATGGGCAGCGCGGTGCGCGCGCCCTGTTCCTGGCTGCCCAGCGGGTCGTTGTTGTCCATGCCCACCCACACGGAAGTGACGATGCCGCCACCGTAGCCGGCAAACCAGGTGTCGCGCTGCTCGTTGGTGGTGCCGGTCTTGCCGGCCAGATCGCTGCGCTCCAGCGCCAGAGCGCGCCGGCCGGTGCCGCGAGTAATGACGTCGCGCAGCATGGAGTCGATCAGCCAGGCGGTTTGCGGGCTCAGCGCCTGTTCTGCAGCTAGCGGTCGGGGCGGGCCGACAAAAGAATCCGCGGCCGCATCCGGATCGGGCCCAATGCCCGACGGGCCGTGATCGTTCAGCTCAAGTCGGGCCAGCGCCGGGCCGGCAGGCTCTTCTTCGTTCTGCAGGCTTTCAGGCAGCGGCGGCGGAGGCGGGATATCTTCGCACTGCGGACAGCGAAGCGCCATTGGCGGCTCCAGAACAATATGCCCCTTGCGGTCGCGGACGCTGTACAGATAGTGCGGCTCGATACGGTAGCCACCGTTGGCAAACATGGCAAAACCGCTGGTCAGGTCAAGGGGAGCGATGGACGCCGAGCCCAGCGCCAGGGACGGCCCTTCGGGCAGATCGTTCAGGTCAAAGCCGAAGCGGGTGATGTAGTTGCGGCCCTGCTCAAGGCCAACACCCATCAGCAGACGCACGCTGACCAGGTTGCGGGAGTTGACCATGGCTTCGCGCAAGCGCGTCGGGCCAAAAAAGCGCCGACTGATGTTGGTTGGCTTCCAGTCGGTTTCGGTGGACGGATCATGAACCACCACCGGGGCATCGTTGATGCGGCTGGCCGGCGTGTAGCCGTTGTCGAGCGCGGCCGCATATACAAAGGGCTTGAAGGCCGAGCCCGGCTGGCGGCGGCTTTGAGTGGCGCGGTTGAACTGGCTGTGCACAAAGTTGAGGCCGCCGACCAGCGCCAGAATTTCACCGCTGTCGGCCTTCAGGCTGACCAGGGCGGCCTGCGCTTCGGGCAGCT
>DATGTG010000088.1:0-6374 GCA_035301965.1 Wenzhouxiangella sp.
CGACGGTATTGGCCCGGATGATCTGGGGCTGGACCTGCTCGCGCGCCGCCTGGACAGCGAAGGCGTGGCCGAGATCATTATTGCCACCAACACCACGGTGGAGGGCGAAGCAACGGCTCACTATCTGGGCGAAATGGCCAGGGAGCGCGGCATTCGGACTACGCGGCTGGCCCAGGGCGTGCCGCTGGGCGGGGAGCTTGAGCATACGGACCGTTCAACCCTGGCGCATGCATTCATGTCGAGGCTGCCGCTGGGATAGGCGCCGCCGCAGGTTTCCTGTTTTATTGAATACAGGGCCGCCCCGCAGCGCGAGGCGGCCTGGTTGTGGCTGAGCTGATTTTGCCGCTAGCCGTCGGGGCCCAGCTCAATGCGGTCTCTGTTGCGGTCCACGGTGCGCAGGCCTATGCCCTTGACGTTGACCAGCTCGTCAATGTGCTCAAAGGCGCCGTTTTTATTGCGATATTCGACAATGGCTTCGGCCTTGGACTGGCCAATGCCGTTGAGAACCTCGGCCAGCTGTTCGGCGCTGGCGGTGTTGATGTTCACCTTTGCCGTTTCTGCAAATGCGGCCTGGGACAGGCCGAAGGCCAGTACGAGAGCCATGATGATGGTTCTTATCACTGCGTTTCTCCTTGCTTTGCTACCAGGTTTTAGTTGCGATATCCGCCGGAAATATGCCGGCGTTGATCGTATTGTTTGCCGTTTGTGCCTGTCCCTTAAATCGGCAGAACGCGGGCTGTTCGTGTAGTCCATCGGCCCGCTGGCGGCAAGGAATTCCGCTTTCTCATGTTTTGAGAAGGGCGCGTGTTCAGATAGGCCCTGCAATCTTTCAGAAAGAGGAAACAGACATGAGCAGCCGGGTCAGCAGTCGCGAACTGCCCAATGAAATTCTAGGCAAGACCATCAGCGGGGTTATCGCCCGCCCCGGCCGGCCGGGCGAACCGCCGGTGGTCATGATGCTGCACTTTGAAGACGGCAGTGCGGTGGAATTTGTTTCACCCCGAAGCGATCGGCTTTTGCGCCGGGCCGTGCAGCGCAGCCAAAAAACACCGTCAGTCCAGCCGCAGCTTTCCTTGCTTGAGCATGCAATGAGCGCCTGAAATTCCTGAAAAACACTCCTGAAACAGAGGCTTGAGGGGGGCAGCTGATGTTATCCACAATTCCTGTGGATAAGTTTGTGGGTAACTTTGCGTGGGCCAATGAGTGTCTGGCTGTTGGGCGTTATGAACAATAAATGCCCATAATTGCAGTATTCATGTAAAAACAACGAGTTGCAGCGTTTCTGCGCGGGGTGGACGCAAATTTTTTTACGTAAAATTTGTGTCAACAGATGAATCAAGGCCTTGTGCATAACAACTGAAGATGAAGGCTTACAAACAGGCTGCAAGTCATTGATTATTCATTTTGGGGCGCGGTTTCAGACTTGGGCCAGCCCCAGCTCGGCCGGCCACCGGGCCAGCTGTTCCAAAACACTCGCCTGTCCGGGCCGTTCCTGCATCAGTTCTGAAACCAGTCGGGTGTATTCCGGCAGGCGTATGCCGGCCAGGTCGGGGTCGTCAACCAGACGCCGCCGGCGGTAGTTTTCCCATTCCTTGCGCTCCTGCGCATTCAGACTGTCCGGCCACAGCCTGGCGCGGTAGCGCAGCAGGATCTCATTGAGCCTTTCATCCTCGAATGGGTGGGACAGCGCGGCCAGCTGGTCGGGATCACTGGCATGAATGCGCTGCATCACGATTTTGTCGCTGTTGGGCGGAAAGCCTGCGTACAGATCAATTTCAGGGTCCGTGCTGTCGAAATCGGTGGTGGCGCTGTCAAACAGCTGCGCCAACCGGCGCACGAATTCGGGATGACGCCGCAGGGTGTCCGCCCGCGATTCAAGCCGGTCAAGCTCTATGCCCAGGTCGGGTGCCCGCCGGCTGTCCAGAACATTGACAGGCGCCAGCATGGGGCAGCGGTTGCTGCGCACCAGCTTGACGGGCACCCTTGTCACGCCATCCGGCAGGCTGTCTGCGGGCGTCCAGTAGCGATCGGCCAGCTGTTCGGCATCGAGGTCAACGAAATCATTTGGATCGATGTTGAGATTCCACACCAGCCACTGGGTGTTGTAGTTGGGGTGAGGGCACAGGGGCAGCACCGGAGCCACGCCGCAGCCGGGCAGGGCGGGGAAGCGCGATGAGGCGTGCAGAAGAATTCTGTTTGCGGCCAGCAGGCGGCTTGCTTCATTGCGATCGCGCAGCTGCAGAGCCCAGCGCCACAGCCTGGGCTGGTTTTGCCTGAGCAGGTTCGCCATGGCAATGGTGTTGTCCACGTCGGCCAGCGCATCATGGGCCCGGCTGACGTCAAGATTGTTGGCCGCGGCCAGGTCTTCCAGCCGAAAACTGGGCCGCCCATCGTCATGATCCGGCCAGTTGATGCCCTGCGGGCGCAGCGCGCGCGCCATGCGCAAAACATCAATCAGGTCAAAGCGGCTGTTGCCGCTGGCCCATTCACGCTTGTACGGATCGATGAAATTTCGCCAGAACAGGTGGCGGACGACTTCATCATCAAAATGAAAGTTGTTGAAGCCGACGCTGCAGGTGCCGGGCCGGCTCATCAGCTCGAAGATTTTAAGGGCAAACTCGTTTTCCGGTATTCCCCGCTCGAGCGCCATTTGCGGGGTGATTCCGGTGATCAGGCAGGCAACCGGGTGGGGCAGTACATCGCGGGCCGGCTGGCAGTAAATATACTCGGCATCGCCCACGGGCTTGAGGTCAAGGTCTGTGCGCCGTGCGGCAAACTGCGACGGCCGGTCGCGGCGCGGGTCGGCGCCAAACGTTTCGAAGTCGAACCAGAGAAAAGTGTTTTTGTTCATGCGCGGCATGATTCCACACTTTCCGCACCAGGGCCAGCAGCGCTGATTTGCGCCGGCATGCGCAGCTGATCAGTTATTATTGGTGACAGTGCTTTTGATGCCCTGATCGGGCCGGAGTGACGCTGATGACCGAAATTGCAACATTTGGCGGAGGCTGTTTTTGGGGCGTTGAGGAGTTTTTCAGAAACATGGACGGCGTGACGGCAACGCGGGTTGGGTACATGGGTGGCCACACCGACAGCCCAACCTATGAGCAGGTGTGCACCGGCACAACCGGCCATGTTGAAGTCTGCCAGGTTGAGTTTGATCCCGCGACGCTGTCGTACCAAGCGCTGCTCAAGGCGTTTTTTGAGCTTCACGACCCCACCCAGGTCAACCGCCAGGGTGCCGACATCGGCTGGCAGTACCGCTCGGTGGTTTTTGTTCACGATCAGGCGCAGGAGAAAGCAGCTGTACAGGCGGTGGCCGCTCTGGATGCAAGTGGCCGCTACACCCGTCCCGTGGCAACAGCCGTGGAGCCGGCAGCCTCTTTTTGGCCGGCCGAGGACTATCACCAGGGCTATCTGGCCAGGGGCGGCAGCTGCGCCGTGTCTCAATAGCAGGCCTTTTTTGGCCCGGACCAGGTCCAAGGCTGGAAAATACCGCTGTTGTGGGGTATTTTCAGGCTGAGTGCCAATGATTGGGCCGGTTTGGGGCTGAACAATTTGACCGGGTTGCCAAGGGATAGCAAATGAAGGGATTCAAGGTCTGCTTTCTGATCGCGCTGCTTTGCGGGTTGACCCTGCAGGCCGGCGCAGAGATTTACACCTACGTGGACGAGAACGGTGTAACGGTTTATACCGACCGCAAGCCAACCAGCGGCAGTTATCAAATAAAGAAAGTCGGCTGCTATGGCACCTGCCGCAAGGGTGTTGACTGGCAGAGCACGCCGCTCAACTCCGCTGCGTACAGCAGTGAAATACAGGCCGCCAGTGAAATTTTCGGCGTTGACACAGCGCTGATTCGCGCCGTCATGCATGCCGAATCCTGGTTTCAGCCCGAGGCTGTATCACACAGCGGCGCCCAGGGCCTGATGCAGCTGATGCCGGCCACGCAGAACCGTTTTGGCGTGGTCAATGCGTTTGATCCGCTTGACAATATTACTGCCGGCGTCGCGTATCTGGCCTGGCTGCTTGAAGAGTTTGACGGCGACCTTGACCACACGGTGGCGGCTTACAATGCGGGTGAAAATGCGGTGCGCGGCCATGGCGGTGTGCCGCCCTACAGCGAAACGCGAGAGTATGTGCGCCGGGTCAATATTCTGTACCGGCGCTATCGCCAGTCCGGCTGATCTGCCTTGCTCATTGCGCATGGGCCGGTTGTCAGCCGGAGCGCCTGCCATCATGCCGCCTGATCGCCTGCCTGCAACAAGCTGCAGACCAGGGGCGGCAATGTGATAATGTCCTATCTCAGCCACATATTTTGCCAACAGGGAGTCTTTGCAAGTGTCCGACAGCAAGCAAATTCCGATCGCGGTCAAGAGCGGTCAGAAAATCATGAAGCCTCAGGGCTTTACCGCCATTCGTGACGGCATGAAGGCGCGCCCTGATGCGCAGGCGGTACCCATCGGGCGCAAGCCTTCCTGGCTGCGGGCCAAGCTGCCGTCCGGCGGCAAGTACGAGGAGGTCAGGGAAAATGTCAGGACGCACCGCCTGGCCACCGTGTGTGAAGAATCCAAATGCCCGAATATTGGTGAATGCTGGACCAGCGGGGTGGCCACCATCATGCTGATGGGTGATGTGTGCACGCGAGCCTGCCGCTTCTGTTCGGTGGATACGGGCAACCCGCGCGGCTGGCTGGATCCGGAAGAACCGGCCAACTCGGCAAAGTCGGTGCGCCTCATGGATCTCAAATACGTGGTGCTGACGTCTGTGGATCGCGATGACCTTGAGGATGGCGGCGCCGGACACTATGCAGCCTGCATCCGCGAGATCAAGAAGGTCAATCCGAAAACCAGGGTCGAGGCGCTGACACCGGACTTTCAGGGCTGTCTTGAGGATGTCGAGACGGTGATTGATTCAGGCGTTGACGTTTATGCCCAAAACGTGGAAACCGTGCGCCGGCTGACGCATCCGGTGCGCGATCCGCGCGCCGGCTATGACCAGACGCTGAGCGTTCTGGAGCATGCCAAAAGATACAACCCGAACATTTACACCAAAACCAGTCTGATGCTGGGCCTGGGTGAAACCACCGAAGAGGTGGTCGAGACCATGGATGACCTGCGCGCCATCGGCGTTGATATCGTGACCTTTGGGCAGTATCTGCGTCCCACCATCAATCATCTGCCCGTTGAGCGCTACGTCACGCCGGCAGAATTTGCCGAACTGCGCGAGATCGGACTTTCCAAGGGCTTTCTTG
Organism: Wenzhouxiangella sp.; assembly: GCA_035301965.1. GTDB lineage: Bacteria > Pseudomonadota > Gammaproteobacteria > Xanthomonadales > Wenzhouxiangellaceae > Wenzhouxiangella. Next base: position 5,249 of record DATGTG010000088.1, read on the forward strand.
AAGTGGTTTCCGGTCCGCTGGTGCGCTCCAGCTACCGCGCCGATCGGGTGTTTGAAAAGAACAACTGCGGCATTGAAACCGACGTGGCCTGACGGCTGGCGACCCCGATGCAGCCGGACAGCGAGCTCACCAGGCTTGCGGATTTGCTTGATGATGCGGCCGCAGAGCGCAAGACCCTGTTTTATATTGACGCGGCCGACCGGCTGGGGCTGCCGGGGCCGCGCCGTATTCAGCGGCTTGCGCGCCTGCTGGAAGCACTGATCGAGGCGGATTTTGCGGCTGGTCGACCCGTTCGGGCGGCGCTGGTTGTCAGCAAGGCGCAACCGGATTTGCCCGCTCCAGGGTTTTTTGACTGCGCAGCCCGCCTGGGCCTGTTCAGGCCGGGCGAATCGCCGCAGTGCCTTCATGAGCGCTTGTTGCAGGGGGTATTTGGCAATTCGGATCGTGGCTGATTAAGGCGCACTCCGGCACTGGTGCCACTTCACCGGGTGGAATTAAGGAATCGGGCCGAAAAAGAAAAACCCCGCTTCGAAGCGGGGTTTTTTATATGGCGGAGAGGGAGGGATTCGAACCCTCGATGAGGCCTTAAACCCCATACTCCCTTAGCAGGGGAGCGCCTTCAGCCGCTCGGCCACCTCTCCTTGCAAATTGTTTATGCAGCGCCGCGAATTGTAGCACCCGACGACTGCGGATCGCGCATGAAACAGCAGCGGCTCAGCAAGCGCGTAAGGATAACGGTAAACGTCTTCGGGGTAAAGTCCAATTGATGATTTTCGCTCGCAAGGGCCTCAGGGCGTCAGCTGAAGAATGGCGTTGGCGATGGAGAAGTAAATCAGAATTCCGCCAATGTCAGCCAGCGAGGTGATCAGCGGTGCGCTGGCCGTAGCCGGATCCATGCGCAGGCGCTGCAGCAAAAAGGGCAGCATGACGCCAATCATGGAGCCCATGATGATGACTGCGCACATGGCCAGCCCGACAACCCAGGCAAGCTCGACCATCAGGTCGGGGTAGCCGCGCCAAACGCCAACGCCGGCCACTGCAAGCGCCATGGTCAGCCCAAGCAGAATGGCAACGGTCAGTTCCTTGCTCAGCATTCTCAGCCAGTCCCTGGGCGCCACGTCCCCGG
>DATGTG010000089.1:0-3842 GCA_035301965.1 Wenzhouxiangella sp.
GCCGCCCACAAGGCTGCGGACAGCCGGCTTGCCGCCATGCATCTTCCAGTTGCCGGCAATCAGCTTGGTGCGCATTGTTCGTTCATCACAGGAAATGGGTACGGGGTGCAGATTTTACTGCTTTGCAGCCGCCTGTGTAACCTTTCTTTGCAATCCGGCGGCGGTCATGCAAAATCAGCGGCTTGCGCAACCGCTTGCGTTGCGCTGTTCATGACCGCATGTTTCTGCCGTGCTTTTTGCCGCTTTCAAACCATATATGGAGCAACCAAAAAAATGAAAAAACTGATGATTGCAGCGCTGGCTGCGCTGACAAGCCTGTCTGCACTGGGGGCTGAGCAATACGAAATCGACACCCGTCATGCGCATGCTTTTGTGCAGTTCAGGATTTCCCACATGGGCTTTTCATGGCTCTACGGCCGCTTCAATGATTTTGAGGGGCAGTTTGTCCTTGACCCCGAAAACCCGGAAAACTCGTCTGCATCGGCCGTCATCGAGACAGCCAGCGTCGACACCAATCATCCAGCCCGCGATGATCACCTGAGAAGCGATGACTTTCTGGATGTGTCCAATCATCCGCAGGCCCGTTTCCAATCCACGTCATTCGAAACCCGCGATGATGGCAGCTATCTGCTGACGGGTGATTTCACCCTCAGAGGCGTCACCCGGGCGGTTGAAATTGAAGTGGAGGAAGTGGGCGCGGGGGAAGACCCCTGGGGCGGTTTCCGACGCGGTTTTGCCGGCACCACCACGCTGAAGCTGGCCGACTATGGCATCGACTTTGATCTGGGCCCGGCGGCCACCGAGGTTGAGATCACGCTGTCCATGGAAGGCGTGCGCCGCGAAGCCACCAAAGACGAGGCCTGAAGCCGGCAGCGCCGGCCGACCTGATCACGCCGCAAAAACAGGCTGCAACATCACCGAAACCGCGAACGAGACCAAACCGGGGCCGATCATCCGCCCCGGTTTTTTATGGGGCTTCAGCCCGACTGGCCGGCCACCATCATGTTGCCAACCAGCAGCGAGCCGCAGCGAATATTGTGGCGGCTGTCGATATCGGTGCCGGCCGCTGCCAATCCGGCCAGCATGTCGGACAGGTTGCCGGCAATGGTCACCTCTTCCACAGGTGCCCCCAGCCGGCCGTTTTCGACCCTGAACCCGGCCGCGCCGCGCGAGTAGTCGCCGGTGACCAGGTTAACGCCCTGGCCCATCAGTTCGGTGACCACCAGCCCGCGGCCCACCTCGCCGACCAGCTCATCAAAAGAGCGGCTGGCGCCCACAAGTTCAAGATTGCGCACGCCACCCGCATTGGCGGTGGTTTCAAGTCCCAGCCTGCGGGCCGAATAGCTGCCCAGGACATAGCGCGACAGCACGCCGGATTCGATCAGCGGCCGCTCAGTCGTGGCCACGCCCTGGCTGTCAAAGGCCGCCGAGCGTGCCCCGCGCGGCAAAAGCGGCCGCTCAATCAGCGACAGCCATTCTGGCAGCAGCTGCCGGCCCTGTGCGTCGAGCAGAAAACTGCTGCGCCGGTAAAGATTTCCGCCCGACACGGCCGCCACCAGATGACCAATGAGGCTGCGCGCCACCTCGGGCGCAAACAGCACCGGCATGCGGCCCGTGGCCAGCGAACCCGCACCCAGCCGGCGCACTGCCCGGCGGGCCGCGCCGCTGCCGGTGTCTGCAGGCGCATGCAGATCGTCCCAGCTGTGGCGGCTGTCGTAGTCATGGTCGCGCTGCATGCCGGCACCGTCGCGGGCCACCAGCACGCAGCTTTGCGAATAGGCCGTGGAACGCTGCTGGCCGACAAAGCCATGGCTGTTGGCGTAAACGCCGATTCCGGCGTACGTGCTGACGCGGGCGCCTTCCGAATTGACAATGCGCTTGTCGGCGCCACGCCCGGCCTCCTCCATCACGCGGGCCCGGTCCAGCAGCGCATCCATGGATACATCCTGCGGGTGCCAGAGATCCAGGTCGGGAAATTCGGTGGCCATGCGGTCGGCATCGGCCAGGCCGGCTGCGCGATCAGGCTGGGTATGCCGGGCAATCAGCAGGGCCCGCTCAACCGTCTCGCGGACGGCCTGCGGACGCAGATCGCCGGTGCTGGCGCTGCCGGTGCACTGGTCAATATAAACAGTTACGTCAATGCTTCGGTCGCGGGCCTCTTCCAGGGTTTCAACGTCTCCAAGCCGAACGCCCGCTTCGCGACCCAGGGTTGAGTCCAGCACCACTTCGGCCTGCCAGGCGCCGCCGGCGCGCGCCTGCTCCAGAACCTGTTGGGCAATTTCCGTCAGCTGTTCCGCTTCGTGATCGGGCTCGTGAATGATTCCGGCGCCGCCTGAGGGGGCAATTCTGGTGCTCACTGCGTGCCCCCCACCGTCAGTCCGTCAATGCGCAGGGTTGGCTGGCCCACGCCCACCGGCACGCTCTGGCCTTCCTTGCCGCACACGCCCACGCCCGAATCCAGCTTGAGGTCGTTGCCCACCATGCCAATGCGGGTCATGACGTCGGGCCCGTTGCCGATAAGCGTGGCGCCCTTGACCGGCGCGCCCACCCGGCCGTTTTTGATGCGATAGGCCTCGGAAGCGGCAAACACGAACTTTCCGGAGGTGATGTCAACCTGGCCACCGTTGAAGCCGACCGCGTAAATACCGTCGTCCACCGAGGCCAGAATTTCGCCCGGGTCGTGCTTGCCCGGCAGCATGTAGGTGTTGGTCATGCGCGGCATGGGCAGGTGGGCAAACGACTGGCGCCGGCCGTTGCCGGTTGGTTTGGCGCCGCTCAGGCGGGCGTTGAGCCTGTCCTGCATATAGCCCACCAGGCGACCGTTTTCGATCAGGGTGGTGCACGCCGCCGGTGTGCCTTCGTCGTCGATACTCAGCGAACCCCTGCGATCGGCCAGCGTGCCGTCATCCACCACGGTGCATTCTTCAGTGGCAACCATTTCGCCCATGCGGTCGGAAAAGGCCGAAACACCCTTGCGATTGAAGTCACCTTCCAGTCCATGCCCCACGGCCTCGTGCAGGAGAACGCCCGGCCAGCCCGGCCCCAGCACCACCGTCATATGACCTGCCGGCGCCGGCTCGGCGCGCAGATTGACCGCTGCAATGCGCACCGCCTCGCGGGCGTGCTGCTGCCAGAATGCGGTGTCCATGACCGCGTCCAGCTGCCAGCGGCCGCCGCCGCCGGATGAGCCCCGTTCGCGCCGCTCGCCCTCTTCCAGAAGCACCTGAATGCCCAAGCGCAAAAGCGGGCGCACATCGCCGGCGAACACGCCGTCGGTGGCGGCCACAAGTATGGATTCATGGCTGGCCGACAGGCTGACGCTGACCTGGGTAATGCGCTCGTCAAGCGAGCGCACATAGGCATCGATGGTGCGCAGCAGCTCGACGCGCTGCGCCGGCTGGCCGGCGCTGACCGGATCGGCGCCGGTATAGCGTGCCGGAGCCTTCGCGGGGTGCCCGACCTGCAGACGGCCGCTGCCGCCGCTGCGCGCAATGGCGCGCGCGCTACCGGCGGCTTCAAGCAGGGCCGGCAGGGCCAGGGTATCGGCATAGGCAAAGCCGGTGCCGGCACCGGCCACGGCGCGTACACCCACGCCCAGATCGGAATTGTAGCTGCCGCTTTTAACGGATCCATCCTCCAGCACCCAGCCTTCGCTGGTGCGCTGCTGAAAGTACAGCTCTCCAAAATCGATCTGTGAAGAAATCAGCCGGCCCATGGCCAGCTCCAGTTCCTTTTCGCCCACCCCGGCCGGGGCAAGCAGATTGTCCAGCACTTGTTCAAACATGGTTCACCACATCCGGTCTGCCGGCATGAATTTCAATCCGTTCGATTATCACTGTCAG
>DATGTG010000090.1:0-13639 GCA_035301965.1 Wenzhouxiangella sp.
TGAAATCATCCAGGTGAAGAACTCGTCATCCAGCGCCGACGGCCCGGCGTACAGGCTGCTGTATTCAACGTTTTTGAGTTTGCGGGTTATGCCCGCCTGCGTCATCAGCGCTTCAATTCGACGCTGGCGGGCGCGATCGGGCGCGGACTCATAGAAATGGACGGGGTGGTTTTGATCCAGCAGCAGAAACTCCGAGTCGTCCTCGAAGTGCACCAGAACGCGGGCCGTATTGAGATCAATGGCCAGGTCGGGGCGGTCGTTGATCACCTTGAGGTTGTAGCCGGCCTGCGCATCCGATATGTGCAGGTAGCGGGTGTGCGGCGCCGCTTTTTCCAGCGCGCCGGCCAGGTCGTGTTCGGAGCAGTAGGCGTGGCACAGATCGACGTGCAGCCCGAAGCGCGGCGAGTTGACCTGTTCAACCAGCACCAGCGCCTGGTCGGTGGTCTCTATATACATGCCCGGCTCGGGCTCGATCAGCAGGGTGATGTCTTCATCGTTGCCAATGGCCGCGATGCATTCATGGATGGATTCGGCCAGCCGCTCGCCCGGGTCGAGGTCCGGCCGCGCCAGGTGCTCGGGGCGGATGAAGCCGCTGCCGAAGGTGACCAGCGGAGCGCCCAGCCGGCGCGCCACGTGAATGCCGCGCTTTACAAGGTCAATGCGGCGCTTGCGCCCGGCGGCCTCCACCGCCATCAGCGACGGCTCGTGCGGCGTCATTGGATTGAAGAAATGGGCGGCGGTGGCCACGCAGGCCGGCTGGATGCGCAGCTGGTTGAGCTGGCTGCGGATCTGCGCCAGATCAGCGTCGTCAATGCTGAACGGGTTGAACTGGTCGCGGTGGAAGGAGATTTCCACGCCGTCGTAGCCGGCCCGGGCCACGGCGTCCAGGGCGGCGGCAAAGTCCAGCCGCGTCAGCCCGAATGTGCTGTAGGCGAGCTTGATGTTTCCCACTCGGTTTCTCCAGGTTAACCGACCGCATTGAATCACACCCGAGTCAATATGTAATTGATATGCATCAATAATTGACTATATTTTAAATACCTTTAAAATCATGTGGTTATGCGCAGAAAAAGGGGCCTGAAACAGCAAACATGCGCCATATATGAATGTATAATTCCTGCTCAGTTCAACTGATGTTCTGATTGAGGAGGGAACCCGATGCAGCGTTTTGTCGATGTGGTGCTGTCACTGCTGTTGACTGCCGCGAGCTTTGTGCTGTCGTGGCCGTTCTGGCGTGACTTTGAATACTGGGCCGAGTCACCCACCGCCTGGCGCATTTATTTTGTGCTGGGCTTTATTTTGGGTGCTTATGTTTTTTACGTCTTTATAGGCAGCCTGCGCATGCTGTTTCAGCACGCCCGCGATGACGCCGCTGCCGAGGCCGAGGCCGAAAGGCAGGCGCTGGACGCGGAGGGGCAGCCATGAGTTGTACAACAGGAGACAGAAGCTGTGATGTGCCGCGCCGGCGCGGCGCGCTGCTGGTGCTGGGTTTCATGGCGGTGGTGTTTGTGCTGCTGTCGGTGTTTTCGTTTGTTGATTCACGCGGCCAGGCCACGCCCGATCAGTTTGAGCACAAGACATTTACCGCGGACGACGGCAAGCGCGTCTTTCAGGCCTACAACTGCATGGGCTGCCACACCATTGTCGGCAACGGCGCATATTTCGGGCCGGACTTGACCAACACCTACGAGCAGGCCGGGCCGGCATGGCTGGAGGCCTTTTTGCCGTCGGCCGGGCGCTGGCCCACGGAAGCGGCAGTGCGCACGCGCCTGAACACGCCCGAGCAGCTGGCCAATGCCGGGGTGGGGTCGTTTGATGAATACCTGCAAAAGTATCCGGGCGCGGCCGAGCGCCTTGAGCGCCGCGGCGGGCAGCCGACCGACATGCCCAATCTGCCCTTTTCGCAGGATGAGGTCGACAAGCTGGTGGCCTTCATGAAGTACACCGCGGCCATGAACACCGAAGGCTGGCCGCCCGAAGTCAGGGTGGGCGACCTTAACAGGCGCCTGGCGCTGGCCGGCCGGTCGGTGGCCCCGGCGCAGACGGCCACGGGCGCTCATGAAACTGCGACATCGGCGCCTGAATCCGAAGCGGCGGCCGCTGATCCGGTTGAGCGGGGCAAGGGGCTGGTTGCCGAACACGGTTGCATTGCCTGTCACACCACCGACAGCAAGCGCACGGTGGGGCCGGGCTGGGGCGGTCTATTTGGCAGCGAGGTGACGCTGGCCGACGGCGGCTCGCGGGTGGCGGACCGGGATTATCTGGTCGAGTCAATTCTGGAACCGGATGCGGACATTGTGGAGGGCTATCCGCCCGGCCTGATGCCGACCTATGAAGGTCTGCTGGATCAGGACGAAGTGGATGCCATGGTCGAGTATCTGGTGTCGCTCGGCGCACAGGAGGAATAAAAATGCATATTGCCTATGAAACACAACGCCTGAGCCTGCGGTTTTTCCTGCTGATGCTCGTGCTGTTTTGCGTACAGGTGGCGCTGGGGCTGATTCTGGCGGCGCAGCAGGCCGACCCGTCTTTGCTGGCCGGCTACATGAACTTCAACGTGGCGCGCGCCGGGCATCTGTTCTACGGCGTGCTGTGGATTTTATGCGGCTTCATCGGCGCCACGATTTTTGTCGCCCCCATGCTGGCCAAGCGCGATCTGGTGGCGCCGTGGCTGATCAAACTGCTGTTCTACGCCCTGATTGTCATTGTTGTCTGGAACTCGTTCAGCCAGTTTCTGGCTCAAAAGGGCATTGCCGGCTGGTGGCTGAATCAGCCGTGGTTCCAGAACGGCCTTGAGTACATCGAGGTTGGCCGGCTGGCCGGGGTGGGCATTCTGATCGGCTTTGCCATTTTTGCATGGGTTATTTTGCGCACCTTCCCGCCCATCAGGAAATGGAATGAGCTGCACTGGGGCCTGGGCCTGGGCGTCACCGCCCTGATGCTGGTGTGGATCTTCGGCCTGTTCTATGTATCGCGCATCGACCTGCAGGAATACTTCCGCTGGTATGTGGTGCATTACTGGGTCGAGGGCATTTGGGAAGTCATTCACATCACGCTGATCGGCACCTTACTGGTGCTGATGTTCAAGGCGTCGGTGCGCTCGGTCGGCTTTGCCGTGTTCTGGGGGGTGAGCCTGGTGTGGCTGTCGGGGCTGATCGGCAATGCCCATCACTACTTCTGGATTGGCACGCCCGAGTTCTGGCAGTTCTGGGGCTCGCTGTTCAGCGCGCTTGAACCGCTGCCGCTGATCTTCTGCTTCTGGCATATCTATATCGATGCCCACGCCAACCGGCGGCCGCTGGAAAACGCGCCGGCGTTCTACTTCCTGCTCGGTTCCGCCGTGCTCGAGCTGGTCGGTGCCGGCATTCTCGGCTTTGTCATGACCTTTGCCCTGACCAACGTGTGGTCGCACGGCACCTGGGTGACCGGCGGGCATGCGCATCTGGCGCTGTTCGGCACCTTTGGCATGCTGGGCATAGGCGCGGCCTACTGGGCGGTGCCGGCCATACGCAACGTCCCGCATTTTGACCAGCGGCTGGGCAAGCTGGCGTTCTGGCTGGTGTTTACCGGCATTCTGGGTGTGGCGCTGAGCTTCGCGTTTGGCGGCACCATCCAGATTTACGTCTACCGCATTCTCGGTCTGGACTGGTTTGGCGGCGATGTCGGCCCGGCCATGGGCATCTACAAGCTGCTGCTGCCAACTTTCGGGCTGTTGTTTACCGCCGGGGTGATCACCTTGGTCTACGACCTGATAACCCTGGGTAAGCTGGAAACGCCCGAAGCGGCCCGCCTGCGCCAGGAAAGCCTGCCACCCCCGCCGCCGGCCATCGGCTGGCGCAGCGAGTTCAAAGGCTTCGAGGCCGGCATCTGGCTGCTGTTCATGTGCGTGTTCGGCATGATCACCACCTTCAGCCTGTTGTCCTTCAACCTGCCCACGGTGCGGGTTGACGGCAATCCGACCCTGCCGTACCTGCTGGCCGGGGTGGGTTATCTGGGGTTGTTTGCGGTGACGCTGCTGTTTGTGGTGCGTTTCACGTCGTCGCTGACGGCGCGCATTCGCCACGCGCACGCGCCCGTATTGCCAACGCCCGACCTGTCAATGGAAACGGCCTGATCTCGTCAATGAAGATCGCCTGATCTTGTCAATGAAGATCACCTGATCAGGGGCTTTGTCATCCCGCCGGACGCCGGCGGGATGACACCACAAAAAACATTGGGCCATTTGCGTGAAACTGGTGTAATATACGCCCAGTCTTGATTCACACGTGCGCCGACAAGCCGTGACAAACATCACTCAAAAGCTGTTGCCCGCCGCCCGCCGTTTTCTGACGGTCAGGCGGCTGTGCGTCGTTTTGAGTGCCCGGACATCTTCCTTTTTCGCCGGCTTGCCCGGCGCGGCTGCTTGCCGCAATTCTTCCGATTCGGCTGTTGCATTCAACTGCTGTTGTTGATGCCCACCAAGCCGTAGTCGCTTCTGCAGTACCCCGGCCGGCTTTCCGGCCAACCCGTTCCAAAAATTTTACCTGACCCGGTTTCAAGCGATTTCTGCGGCCATGCTGTTACTGTCTTTACAGCGCGCCCGGATTTTGCAGACCGATATTCCATTACCTGTTATTTCATGACCCAAGAGGACACCACCATGATTTATCAAAGCATGACAGACACCATAGGCAAAACGCCCGTCATTCGCCTGCAGCGTACCGGCCCCGACCACGTTGATATCTACGTCAAGCCGGAAGCCTACAACCCGGCCGGCTCGGTCAAGGACAGGCTGGCGCTGGCGATTATTCTCGACGCCGAGCAAAGCGGCGCCCTCAAGCCCGGACAGACCGTGGTGGAAGCCACCTCGGGCAACACCGGCGTGGCGCTGGCCGCCATCTGCGCCGCGCGCGGCTATCCGTTCGTGGCGGTCATGACCGAAACCTTTTCCATTGAACGCCGCAAGCTCATCAAGGCCTACGGCGGCAAGCTGGTGCTGACGCCGGCTGAAATACGCGGTGTGGGCATGGTTAAAAAAGCCAGGGAGCTGGCTGAAAAACACGGCTGGTTCCTGGCCAGCCAGTTTCGCAACCAGGCCAATCCCGCCTATCACCGCCAGACCACGGCAGCCGAGGTGATGGCCGATTTCGCCGGCCGCCGGCTGGATTATTTTGTCAGCGGCTGGGGCACGGGCGGCACGCTGACCGGCGTGGGCGAGGTGCTCAAGACAGGCCGCCCTGATGTGCAGATCATCGGCGCCGAGCCGGCCTCGGCATCATTGCTGGGCGGCCAGCCGTTCGAGCCGCACAAGATCCAGGGCTGGACGCCGGACTTTCTGCCCGAGGTGCTCAATGGCGAGGTGGTGGACCGGCTGGTGACGGTGGGCGATGAGGAAGCCCGCGACACCACCCTGGCGCTGGCGCGCAGCGAGGGAATATTTGCCGGCCTGTCGTCGGGCGCCACGCTGGCCGCCGCGCTCAAGGTGGCCAAAGACGCGCCGCGCGGCTCGGTGCTGTTGGCCATGCTGCCCGACACGGGCGAGCGCTATTTGTCGACTTTCCTGTTCGACGACATCAGCGTGGAATCGGATCAGATTGAATAAGCCGGGTTGAACAAAAGAGGATAAACGCGGGACGCCGGGCGGCGCACGTCTGCCCGGCAAGTCCGCTGCCTGAATTCGATCGCGGCCGGCAGCCTAGTCGGCCGGCCCGCAAAAAATTCCGTACAGCGTTTCGATGACCGCCTGGGCCGGCCCGGGCGGCAGCGAATACCACACGTTTTGCGCCTCGCGGCGGGTGGTCACCAGCGCTTGCTTGCGCAGGCGCGCCAGATGCTGTGAAAGCGCCGACTGGCTCAGGTCGGGCAGCTGCTCGTTGATTTGACTGACGGTCAGCTCCTGCTCCACAAGCATGCACAGAATGCGCAGACGCTGGGCGTTGGCCAGCGCGCTCAGCAGCTTTGCCGCTTCTCCGGACTGCGCCTTCATGGCGTCCAGGTCCACTTGCGGACTGGATTTCCAGTTTTCAAAAGTTTCATTCATGGTTCATCAATTGTAACGCTTGCAGCTTGACTTTGATACGCCAGCTAATTAAGATATCGCTACATTAGCAAATACAAATATAAATCACAAGCCGTTGTGTCGCTGCCCTGGCAGCGGCCGATGTCTGGAGGATGCAAGCAATGAATATCGACAGGGTCGTCATGCTTTTTGCCGGTTTCATGGTCGCTCTGAGCTTGGTGCTGGCCTGGTATTTCTCTCCCTGGTGGCAGCTGCTGGCGCTGTTTGTGGCGCTCAACCTCATGCAGGCTTCCGTCACCGGGTTTTGTCCTCTGGCGCGCATTCTACGCCGTTTGGGCCTCAAGCCGGGCGCGGCGTTTGGCTGAAAGGACGGGATGCTGACAATGAAGTTTTTGCATGGATTCCGCAGCTGGCTCGCGCTGCCCGCCGTACTGGCCGTGCTGCTTCTGGCATCGTGCGCAGATGATTCACGGTCCGGGAAGGCGCTGCCGGCGCGGCCGGCGCTTGAAACCGTGACGCTGGAAGCCGTTGCCACAGCACGCGAGCAGGTGTGGGACGGGGTGGTTGAAGCGGTTGAGCACACCACCCTGGCCGCCCAGACCAGCGCGCGGGTGGATGCCCTGCTGGTGGATGTGGGTGATCGGGTGAAAAAGGGCGATGTGCTCATGCACCTGACCGACATCGAGCAGCGTTCGGGTCAGCGTTCGGCGCAGGCCGGCGTCGAGGCCGCCCGGGCCGAGCACAGCGATGCCGCAGCGGAGTTTGAGCGGACCGAAAAAATGTATGAGCGCGGCCTGACCCCAAGCGCCAGCCTGGACGCGGCCAGCGCACGTTTCAACGCGGCTGTGGCCATGCTGGCAGCGGCCGAAGCGGCGCTGGAAAGCGCCGGGCAGCAGGCCGAATACACCACGGTGACGGCGCCTTTTGACGGCGTGATCACCGAGCGTTTTGTGGAGCCGGGCCAGGCCGTGCAGTCGGGGCCGCCGGCGCCACAGCCCCTGCTTGCCATGCTGGCACCCGATGCCCTGCGGGTTGAGGTAACGGTTCCGCAAAGCGCGGCCGGGGCCATTCGCCGGTCCGGGCGGGCGGTGGTATTTGACCGCGACGGCCGGCGCATTGAAGCCGCTGCCCTGACCGTGTTCCCCCGGGGCGATGCGCAAACGCACAGCTTTCGCGTGCGGGTGGCGCTGCCCGAAAGAGTGGAGGACCTCTATCCCGGCATGACCGTCAAGGTCGGGTTTGAGATGAAGCAGGATCGCCGGCTGATGGTGCCGGAAAGCGCCGTGATGCGGCGCGGCGAGCTGTCGGGCGTGTACGTCATGAACGACGATGGCACGCTGCTGCTGCGCCAGATCCGGCGCGGCCACGCCAGCGGCGGCGAGATGGAAGTGCTCGCTGGCCTGAAGGAGCACGACCGCGTGGTTCTGGACCCGGTGGCCGCTGCCGCTCATCTGGCCGCGCATCACCAAAGCGACACAAAAAGACGGTAATTGACAATGAGTGAAAAACAGCCCCGACTGGGTCTGTCGGGCCGGGTTGCCCGCGCCTTTCAGGAACATCCGCTCACGCCCATACTGGCGCTGGCCGGCATTCTGCTCGGCCTGACGGCGGTGCTGATTACCCCGCGCGAAGAAGAGCCGCAGATTGATGTCACCATGGCCAATGTCATGGTGCCCTTTCCGGGCGCCGGGGCGCAGGATGTGGCCAGCCTGGTGACCTCGCCGCTGGAGCAGGTGCTGGGCGGCATCGACGGCGTCAAGCACGTCTATTCCGTCAGCCAGCCCGGCATGGCGGTGCTGACGGTGGAATACAAGGTGGGCGTCAAGCGCCAGACCGCTCTGGTGAGACTGTACAACCAGGTGTTTCAGAACCGCGACCTGTGGCCGCCGGGGCTGGGCGTGGGCGAGCCCATGATCCGGGCCATGGGCATAGATGATGTTCCCGTACTGGCGCTGGCTTTGTGGACCGATGACGAGCAGCGCGGGCCGGTAGAGCTGCTTGAAGTGGCGCACACGCTCGAGGCCGAGCTCAAGCAGGTGCAGGGCACCCGCGACGTGTACACGGTCGGCGGCCCCGACCGGGCCGTGGTGGTGGAGCTGGATGCGGCCCGCCTGGCGGCCCACGGGCTGACCATGGACGACGTTGCCGGGTCGCTGGCTGCGGCCAATACGGTGCTGCAGGCCGGCCGGCGGGTGGCCGATGACCGCAGCCGGCCGGTGACTGCCGGTGCTTTTCTTGTCGGCGCGCGCGACGTGGCCGAACTGGTGATCGGGCTGCACGACGGCGAGCCGGTGTTTCTTGCCGATGTGGCCACCGTCAGCCACGGCGCCGACGTGCCCGAAAGCCATGTCTGGCACGGCAGTCCGCCCGGGCGGGCAGGCCCGGCCACCGGCATGGCGCCGGCCGTGAGCCTGGCGGTAACCAAACTGTCGGGCACCAACGCGGCTGATATCACCCGCGCCGTGCGCCAGCGCCTGGAGCAGCTGCAGGGCGTGGCCATTCCCGACGGCGTGAATGTGGAGATCACCCGCGATTACGGCGTGACCTCCACCGACAAGGCCCGCATGCTGATTCAGAAGCTGGTCTTTGCCACGCTGTCGGTTGTGCTGCTGGTGCTGTTCACCCTGGGCTGGCGCGAGGCCGTGGTGGTGGGCACGGCGGTCATCATCACCCTCATGCTGACGCTGTTTGCCTCCTGGGCCATGGGGTTCACCATCAACCGGGTGTCGCTGTTCGCGCTCATTTTTGCCATCGGCATTCTGGTTGACGACGCCATTGTGGTGGTGGAAAACATTCATCGCCACGTCAGGCTCGACCGCATGCCTTTGCTGCAGGCGGTGCCGGTGGCGGTGGCCGAGGTGGGCGGGCCCACCATTCTGGCCACCTTTACCGTCATTGCCGCGCTGCTGCCCATGGCGTTTGTCACCGGACTGATGGGCCCCTACATGCAGCCCATTCCCATCAACGCCTCGGCCGGCATGCTGCTGTCGCTGGTGGTTGCGCTGGTGGTCTCGCCGTGGCTGATGCTCAAACTGGTGCGCCGCCAGTCCGGCCGGGGGCAGGCGGCCGAGTCTGGCGACAAGCCGTCGCGCTACAACCGCTTTTTCAGCCGCCTGATGCTGCCTTTTCTGCACGGCAAAAGGGCGGCGCGCAGGCGTCTGCTGCTGTTTGCCGCGATGGGTCTGCTGGTGATTGTGGCCGCAGCACTGGTGCCGCTCAATGCGGTGGTGCTCAAGATGCTGCCGTTTGACAACAAGTCCGAATTCCAGGTGGTGGTGGACATGCCCGAAGGCAGCACGGTTGAAGCCACCAACCGCGTTCTGGGCGACCTGGCGCAGGTGCTCGACCGGGTGCCCGAGGTTGACAACTACCAGGCCTATGCCGGCACGGCGGCACCCATCACCTTCAACGGCCTGGTCAGGCAGTACTACTTGCGCAGCGGGCCGCTGGCGGGCGATCTGCAGGTCAACCTGGTCGACAAGAGCGAGCGCCGGCGCAAGAGCCATGACATTGCCCGCGCCGTGCGGCCCGAACTGGCCGCCGTGGGCAAGCGTTACGGCGCCGCCGTCAAGGTGGTTGAAGTGCCGCCCGGCCCGCCGGTGCTGTCACCCATCGTGGCCGAAATTTATGGTCCCGACGAAAGCGGCGTGCGTGCCCTGGCGCTGAAACTTGAAAAGGCCTTTGGCAACAACCCCGACATTGTTGACCTGGATTCCAGCGTGGAAGCGCCCTCGACCCGCGAAGTGATGGTGGTCGACCGTGCCCGCGCAGCGCGCCTGGGTCTGAACCAGGCCGATATTGCCCGCACCCTGGCCATGGCCCACGCCGGCGCCGACCCGACCTATGCCATGGACGGGCAAAGCCGCTACGCCGTGCCCATACGCGTGCGCCTGCCGGCCGGTGACCAGGCCTCGCTCGATCAGCTTCTGGCGCTGAAAGTGCGCGCCCGCAGCGGCCGCCTGGTGCCGCTTTCCGAGGTGGTGGAGGTGCGCGAAGCCGCCTGGGAGCAGGCCATTTATCACAAGGACATGCGACCCTACGCCTATGTGGTGGCCGACGACGCCGGGCGCGCCGACAGCCCGCTGTACGGCATGTTCAGCATGGTCGCCGAGCTGGCGCGCGGCGGCCTGGCGGGCGC
Source organism: Wenzhouxiangella sp. (assembly GCA_035301965.1). Taxonomy (GTDB): domain Bacteria; phylum Pseudomonadota; class Gammaproteobacteria; order Xanthomonadales; family Wenzhouxiangellaceae; genus Wenzhouxiangella. The sequence goes on from DATGTG010000090.1 coordinate 10,137, forward strand.
TCGTTCAGACAATTGGTCGGGCGATTGGTCAGGCAATAGGCCGGGTCAGAAATTCATCGGTCCACCCGACAGCGCCACCGACTACACCATTAAATGGGCTGGCGAATGGACCATTACCTACGAAACATTCCGCGATATGGGGCTGGCCTACATGGCCGGACTGGTGCTGATCTATCTGCTGGTGGTCGGGCATTTCCGGCGTTATCTGGCGCCGCTCATCATCATGGTTCCCATTCCGCTGACCGTGATTGGCGTCATGCCCGGCCACGCCATCTGGGGCGCTCAGTTTACCGCCACCTCCATGATCGGCATGATCGCCCTGGCCGGCATCATTGTCAGAAACTCGATTTTGCTGATCGATTTCATTGACCTGGCGCTGGCCGACGGGCAGCCGCTGGCCAGAGCGGTGATCGATTCGGCCGCGGTGCGCGCCAAGCCCATTGTGCTGACCGCCTTTGCGGCCATGATCGGCGGCGCCTTCATTCTTGACGACCCCATTTTCCAGGGGCTGGCCGTGTCGCTGATTTCCGGGGTGTTTGTTTCCACCATACTGACCCTGCTGGTGATTCCGCTGCTGTACTACGCCTGGCTGTCGCGCGGCACAGAAGCGCAGAAAGTGTGACTCATGGCACGTGTTTTTTGCCGCCGCGGCGGCTAAGGTTGAGTCGGGCGGTCAAGGCTGCCCGACTTGATCCAACCCAAACGAATCCAACTCAATTCAAATCGAGAACACTGCCATGTTTGATTCACCCAATCGACTGCTCGGCATCTATGCCGGCGTTCTTACCCTGGCCCTGGCGGCCGTGCTGCTGACTGGCGCCAAGTCCGAGCGCAGCGCCAGCTTCGAAACCCTGGACGTTGAGCGCATCAACCTGCGCGAGCCCGACGGCCGGCTGCGCATGGTCATGACCAGCAGCGCCCGCTTTCCCGGCGTGATTATTCGCGGCGAGGAGCATGAGCATCCGCACGGCCGTGACCAGGCCGGCATGCTGTTTTTCAACGACGAGGAAACCGAGCAGGGCGGGCTGATATTTGCCGGCCGCAAGAATGATGACGGCAACGTGGAAAGCGGCCTCAGCCTGACGTTTGACCGCTATGAGCAGGACCAGCAGCTGCAGCTGCTCGGTATGGATTACCACGGGCAGGCGTTTGCCGGCATGATGGTCAACGACCGGCCCGAGCGCTCCATTGTCGAAGATCTGAAAGAGGCCGGGGCGCTTGAGGCCATGCCGGATGATGAGCGCGCGGCGCTGATGAAAAAGCGCCAGGCCGAGAATTATTACGGCGCGCCGCGCTATTACGCCGGCAAGTCGGACGACAGCAATTCCATCGTCCAGCTCAGCGATGCCAGCGGCACGCCGCGCCTGTCGCTGGTGGTCACGCCAGACGGCGACGCCTCCATCAGCTTTCTTGATGACAAGGGCGAGGTCGTGCGCACGATTTCCGCCCGCGAGGAAGAAGCCGGGGACTGAACTCCTGGCCGGCCCGCCACGGGCCGCCTGTTGCTGAACAGGGCTCCGCATGCAGCTGCATGCGGAGCTTTTTTGTCTGCGCTCCCGCCATGTTTACGTGAGATGTCTCTCATGTGCCCTGCTGATTGTTGACATGTGGCATGTTCAGGTGTGTGTTGCCCGTCTCTCATCGAGACCGGCGGAGGGACAGGCCCTTTGATGCCGGGGCAACCGTCAGCGCAAGGCTGATCCGGTGCCAATTCCTGCGGAGGGCCAGTCCTGCCGAAAGATGAGATGGAAATCGCTTGCACGTTTTCTGTCGCGTTTTCAGCTCTCCCCAGACCCAGCGCCACGGGCCGGAGAGCCAGCGCAAATGATGCACTGCCTCCCCCTGGCTTGAAGCATTGATCACCGGGAGACGCAGTCACCATGTCAACACGTACAGCAGCACACAACAAAGCTCAATCCGGCCAGCCACAGGCCGCCACCCGCGAACAGGCGCCGGCCGACAGCCGCTGGCTCAAGCGCATTTCAGTCAACAGTGAATGGAAAGGCGGCATGCTGGCCACCCACAAGGTGTGCCGGTTTGCCTTTGACACTGCCGAGCCGCCCGCTGTGGGTGGCGACGACAGCGCGCCCACGCCCATGGAATACGTGGTCGGCGCGCTGGCTGGCTGCATTGCCGTGGTGGTGGAAACCGTTGCCAACGAGCGCAAGCTGGCCGTTCACGGGCTTCATGTCGACATTGAGGCCACCATGGACACGCGCGGGTTTTTGGGCCTGGCCGATGTCAGCCCGCATTTCCACCGGGTGGATATCCGCGTGTCGTGCCGGCTGAGCGATTCTGCACAGCTGGCCTGGCTGCGCGCTGAAACCGAGCGCCGCTGCCCGGCTTACAACCTGGTCAGGGATGCAGGTGCGCAGGTGTCTGCGCACTGGCAGACCGGGGGAGACGCGTCATGACTGCGGTGGGTGCATGGACCATTGGCCTGGCGGTGGCCTACACGCTGTTTTTGGTGGTTGTCGGGCTGCTGGCGCGACGCCGAAGCCACGACGGCAGGTTTTTTGTGGGCGGGCGCGGCTTCAGCCCGCTGACCGTGGCCGTTTGTATCACCGGGCTGTTTTCCGGCTCCTCGTTCATCGCCATTGTTGAACTGAGCTATCACACCGGCATCTCGGCCGTCTGGTACGGCGTGGCCGAAACCACCCAGGTGCTGCTCATTGCCCTGCTCATGGTGGTGTCGTTCAGGGAGCGCATGGTGGTGACCATTTCGGGCCTTATCGGCGAGCGCTTCGGGCGCCTGGCCCTGGGCGTGGGCGGCACCATCACCGCATTCACCTTTCCCATGTGGTCGGTGGCAACCGCCATTGCGTTTGCCTCGGCGCTGTATGCGCTCACCGGGTTGTCCATGCAATTGTCCATTGGGTTCACCGCGTTGCTGCTGCTGTTTTACCTGTGGGCGGGCGGCATGCATTCCATTGCCTTTACGCAGCTGACCAACTGCATCGTGTTTGCCCTGATGCTGATCATCGGCACCGTGGCGTTTTTCATCAATCCCGGCATTGACGGACTGCGTGAGCTGGCCCAGGCCCAGCCGGCGCTGTTCGACTGGACGGCGGCCGGCATGCCGCTGATCGTGGCCTGGTTCGGCACCTTTGTTGTCAACGTGATACTGGCCCAGGCCGCGCTGCAGATGGCGCTTTCATGTCGCACGCCGGCCGCCTGGGTGGTGCCCAGGCAGTCCATGGGGCTGGTGGCCGTGCCGCTGTATATTGCTGAGGTTTTGCCGGCGCCGCTGGCGGGCGTGTTCCTGCTGGGGATCTGGGCCTGTGCGCTGGGCTGGAGCGCGCCCTGCCAGTTTTCCGGCGCAACCAGCCTGGGCCGCGATGTGGCGCGCGCCATTCGGCCGCAGTCCACCGAGCAGGACCTGGTGCGCTATACGCGCTGGTCGCTGGTGCTGCTGACGGTGCTGATGGTGGTGTTTGGCTGGCTGCGCACCGAGCAGTCGGCGTGGTGGAACATTCTGGCCTGGACGCTGTGCAACGGCGCCA
>DATGTG010000091.1:0-4215 GCA_035301965.1 Wenzhouxiangella sp.
CCGATTATTGAAGTCGCGGGCCTGTACAAGATGGCTACGCCCGCCTGGGTTGGGCCGTGCCCGAATATATTCCCGAAAGCGAGCTGTCCACCATCGAGGATCTGAAGGACCCCGAGGTGCGCAAGAAGCTGGACGGCACGATTACCGGCATTGACCCGGGCGCGGGGTTGACGAGACTGTCCAAGGATGCCCTGGACACCTACGGGCTGGATGACTACAACCTGCTGATCTCCAGCGAGTCGGGCATGATGGCGGCGCTGGACCGGGCCGTCAAGCGCGACAACTGGGTGGTGGTGACCGCCTGGAGCCCGCACTGGATGTTTGGCGCCTACGAACTGCGCTATCTGGATGACCCCGAAGGCGCCCTGGGCCAGCATGAGCGGGTTCACGCCATGGCGCGCAAGGGCTTTTACCAGGACAACATTGAAGCGGCGCTGTTTCTGTCGCGTTTGTATATAGACATCGACGTGCTTCAGGAATACATGTACAAGGCCCAGGAAACGTCCTACGAGCAGGCGGTAGATGAATTCATGGCCGACAACCCGGCGCTGATCGACTATTGGGTGAACGGCGAACTCGACTGATTGTCCGATCCTGTGACCGCAAGCGGCCCGGCTCGTGCAGGGTCGCTTGCGGCAGCTTGTCGAAATAGTATTACAGCGGCCTTTTGGCCTAGTATTTCAGCATGTCTTCATGTGCACACAATCATTCCGTTGCGCCCCGCAGGGTTCTTCTTTTTGCCGTCTGCCTGACGCTGACGTTTGCTGCGGTTGAATTCTTTGGCGGCCGGCTGGCGGGGTCGCTGGCCCTGGTGGCCGATGCCGGCCACATGCTGACCGACTCAATGGCGCTGGCGCTGGCTGCGCTGGCCGCCTGGATTGCCCGGCGCCCGCCCAGCAAGCGGCGCACCTGGGGCTATGGTCGGGCTGAAGTGCTGGCCGCCCTGATCAACGGCACCGCCATGCTGGTTCTGGTGGGGCTGATTGCATGGCAGGCATTGTCAAGATTCAAGAACCCGCGCCCGGTCAGCGGCGGCATGGTGCTGGCGGTGGCCGTGGCCGGTCTGGCCATCAACCTTTTGGTGTTTCGCCTGCTCAGCCGGGCCGGCGACAACCTCAACGTGCGCGGCGCGCTGCTGCACGTGCTTGGCGACCTGCTGGGCTCGGTGGCGGTCATTATTTCCGCCGTGGTCATTTTGTGGACCGGCTGGACGCATATCGATCCCATTCTGTCGCTGGTCATTTGCGCACTCATGCTGGTGGCGGCCGTCAGGCTGCTGGCCGAAGGGGCGCATGTGGTGCTCAACGGCGTACCGCCCGGGCTGAATGTTGAAGACGTGCGCCGGACCCTGCTGGGCATTCCCGAAGTGCTCGATGTCCATGACCTGCACCTGTGGCAGATAACCAGCGGCCGCAGCGCGCTGTCGGCCCACGTCATGGTGGATGATCCGGCCCGCTGGTTCGGGCTGCTGGAAGAAATCAGCCGGGCCCTGCTTGAACGGCACGGCATTGACCACATCACCCTGCAGCCCGAATCAACCGGCGCCGAAGAATGCCTGCGCCTGGCAAGGGCGTGTTCCTGATGGCCGGTGGCTGGACAAGGGACGGTGCCATTCACGACCAGATAGAAAGCACGGTCGAGGATGGTCTGGCGCGGGTGCGCTCGCGCCTCCCCTCGGGCGAAAGTCGCGCAACCTGTCTGGAATGCGATGAGCCGATTCCGGCCGCGCGACAAAAAGCCCTGCCGGGCGTGCAGCTGTGCGTTGCCTGCCAGGAAGAGCGTGACGCCGAAGAGCGCGAAACCTTCAGCGGCTACAACCGGCGCGGCAGCAAGGACAGCCAGCTGCGCTGACCGCCACGCTCACCGGCCCTCAAACCCGGCATCGGCCTCTTCCACGCGCCGGCTGATGATGTCGAGTATTTCCCGGCCGGTGTCGCCGGTCTGGTCGATGTAGATATCGCGCACGCTCATGCTGGCATCGCGAAAAGCCTGGCGTTCTTCATCATCAAGTTCAATGTATTCGGTGCCGCCGGCGGCCAGAATCTTGTCCAGCCGCTCCTGCTGGTAGGCAATCTGCTTGTCGTCAATCCAGTCAATCAGCTCGTCGCGAACCTCATTGACCAGCTCGCGCTGTTCTTCGGGCAGTGCTTCAAACCAGTCGCGATTGGCGGCCAGGGTTGAAACAAATTGCGCGTGGCGCGCGGAAATCAGGTAATCCTGCTCCTCGTAAAAGCTCATTTCCTCGATGGCAAACATGGGGTTGACCTGGCCATCGAGCTGGCCCAGCTGCAGTCCGCTGTAAACCTCGGCATAGGGCATGGGCGTAGGGCTGGCGCCGTAGGCCTTGTAGGACGCAACCAGAATGGGCGAGGTCATGGTGCGGATGCGAAAGTCTTTCAAATCATCCAGGGTTCGCAGCGGCTTGTTGGCGCTCCATATCATCCAGCCCTCTGGAATGATGTCGAGAAGCTCAAGGTCCTGGTCGTGGTATTCCGGCTGGAAAAGCGCGCGGATTTTTTCATCGGAAAGCACTTCGCGATTGACCTCATCGTGTTCCGACAGCAGAAAGTGCAGGGTGAAAACACCGACTTCCGGAATCAGGTCGGCCAGGTGGCCGGGTGATGCAAATACAAGCTCAATGCCGCCGCGCTGGGCGATTTCAGTCAGCTGTGACGAGGTGCCGATCTGGCCATACGGATAGATTTTTATTTCTATGGCGCCATCGCTGCGTTCTTCGATGCGGCGCTTGAATTCCTGCGCGTAGGTGTCCTGAACGCTGCCTTCAATTTCTTCAAGGGCAAAACGCCACTCGGTCTTTGCGGTGGCATCGTTGCTGTCGGCTGCGTCGCCGGAGCCGCTGTTCCCGGAACAGGCCGACAGCAGCGCGAGAACAGCGATTGTCGCCACGGCGCGCGCAAAAAATCTGTACATGCGAATAACCTTGGGTGATCTTCGGGTTTGAGCAGAACATAACATGCAATGAAAGCGGGATCGCCGCGCCGGCGGTTTTTTGGGGTGTACAATGGCGCGCATCACGGACGAAACACAAGGGCGAACGTGACGACCGTCAGCCGGGCAGGATTTTCAATACATGTTTTGACGCTGGCTCTGGCATGAGTGCGTCCGCAAACCAACGGACAAGCCGCTGGCTGGGCGCCATTGGCCGGGGGTTTGGCTGGTTCGACCAGGGACTGGACTGGTTTGAGCGTTCCGTGCTGGTCGCCGGCATAGGCGGCATGGCGGCAGTAACCGTGGCCAATGTTTTGCTGCGCAATATTGCCGGCTCCAGCCTGCAGTTTGCCGACGATGTCTCGCAGATTCTGCTGGTGGTTGTCACCTTTATGGGTATCGGCATAGCGGCCCGCCACGCGCGCCATATTCGCGTGTCGGCCATTCACGACCTGCTGCCTGAAAAGGCGCAGAAAGCATTGCTCGTATTTGTCAGCCTGTCGACCGCCGCGCTGCTTTTCCTCATGGCCGGCTATGGCTGGGCCTATGCCGAATCCACCCGCCGCAGCTGCCGGATTCTTCCCGAAGCGCTGGCCGCCGTTCCGCTGTGGGCAGGAATCATCGCCGTTTTGGTGGCGCTGGTGGTTTCCGGCCAGATCATTCGCCTGGCGATTGAAGGCGGCGAGCGCTTTCTTGCCTCGGCCGGGCCGTGGAAACGCCGCGCCGCCCTGATTGTCGCGACAGTCATTCTGCTGGCAGCCGGCTGGCTGCTGCTGGAATTTTTCATGCACCTGGTGGACAACCGTAGCGGGCGCTGCCGGGTCACGGCGTCGACCGGCTTTCCGGTGTATCTGGTTCACATGACCGTACCGCTGGGGTTCTTTCTTGGTGGCATCCAGTTTTTTCTGGCCGCTGTGCGTAATCTGACTCGCCGCGAGAACTATCTTTCGTGGTACCGGCGCGATGAATATGAAAGCGAAGAGCAGGCAGCCAGGCAAAGCTCGCTGAGCCAGGCGGATATCGATGGCTGAGCTTTTTGAATTCCTGGGGCTGGCGGCCCTGAGCAGCACGCAGGTCATGCTGGTGGCCGGCGTGGTCATGGTTGTTTTGCTGCTGCTGGGGTTCCCCATGATGGTGCCGCTGATGGCGGGCGCCATCATCCTGATGTTTTCCAAATACAGCATGCTGCCGCCGGGGCTTTTGGTGCAGCAGATGATTGGCGGCGTGGAGCAAAGCGTGCTGGTGGCGGTGCCCATGTTCATCCTG
>DATGTG010000092.1:0-9185 GCA_035301965.1 Wenzhouxiangella sp.
GCCCCGCCGGCTGACCTGGCACCCGGGCGATGATGTCCCCGTGGGCTGGAGCGCCGACGGCCAGCAGGTGGCCTTTTACTCTGCCCGTGAAGTTGACCAGGGGCGCTCGGGCCAGCTTTGGCACGTGCCTGCCGCGGGCGGAGCGCCCGAGCGGCAGATGGATGCGCGTTTCTTTCGCGGCCGCTGGCATGCCGACGGCAAGCGCCTGGCCTATATTGACTTTGCTCCGGCCTACAACGGCCTTTATGGCGGCTCGGCCGGCTGGCGGGGCTATCGCGGCGGTACCACGCCCTCGGTGCGCATCATCGATGCGAACAGCGCGCAGGTGATGGATATTCCGGGCGAGCGCGTCAATGACTTTCAGCCATTCTGGCTGGGTGACCGGGTGGTCTTTATTTCCGATCGCCACGACAAGCGATTCAACCTGTTTGCTTTCGACCCCGACAGTGGTGAGATCGAGCGACTGACCGACCAGCAGGACTGGGATATTGTTTGGGCCGACGGCCACGGTGATCGGGTGGTCTATCAGGCCGGCGGTCGCCTGCATGAACTCAATGTTCAAAACGGTGACGAGCGGGTGCTCGAGATCGCGCTTGATCCGGACCTGCCCCGCCGGCGACCGCGCTGGGAAAACGTCAGAAAAAATATCGAGAGGGTCGGCATTTCGCCCAGCGGCAAGCGTTTGCTCGTCACCGCCCGTGGCGAGGTGTTCACCGTGCCGGTCAAGCACGGCTCAACCCGCAACCTGACTGGCACCTCGGGCCAGCGCGAATACCCCGCCATCTGGTCGCCCGATGGTGAAAGCATTGCCTGGATCGTCGAATCGCTGGACGGGCAGGCGCTGGTGGTGGCCGACCAGCATGGCGCCGAAAAGCAGCGCCACCCTCTGGGCGATGATTTTTACCGGCTTGAGGCGTGGAGTCGCGAAAGCGGCCGCGTGGCCTATGCCGACAGCGGCACGGGGCTGTATGTGATCGATGCTCAAAGTGGTCGCAGCGAGAAAATAGCCGATGCGGCGCGCATGGGCGGTTTTTCGGTCGACTTCTCGCCCGACGGGCGCTGGCTGGCCTACACGCTTGAAGGCGACAATTATCTGAGCGACCTGGTTTTGCATGATTTCTCCAGCGGTCGCTCCCACGTGGTGAGCAACGGCATGGCCGATGTCGGCTCGGTGGCCTTCAGCCGCGACGGACAGTTCCTGTATCTGGCCGCCTCCACCAATGCCGGCCCGCTGCAGTTTGGCCTGGACATGTCCACCCAGGAGCGTCCGTACCGGGCCGGCATTCACGCGCTGGTGCTTGCCGCAGACGGCCAGTCGCCGCTTGCCCCGCGCGCCGGGGATGAGTCGGATGAGCCGGAAAATGGCAATGATGATGAAAGCGCAGACGGCAAGAACGACGGGGTCGTCGATGTCAGGGTGGATCTGGACGGCCTGTTCGAGCGCATGGTGGCCCTGCCGGTGCCCAAGGGCAATTACCGCAGCCTGGCCGTGGCCGGCGATGGCAGCCTGCTGTGGATGCGCTACCCGCAGGCCGGCTCTGTGGAGCCCCTGCCCGGCCAGCCCGACAGCGGTGAAAATCGTCTGATGCGTTTCGACTTTGACGAGCGCAGCGCCGAGACCGTGTTTTCCGGCCTTGGCGGTTTTGATGTCAGCGCCGACGGCAGCAAGCTGCTGATCGAGCAGGCCGGCGCGCTCAAGGTGGCCGATGCCGGCGCCGACATCAAGCCCGAGGATGTGGATCTTTCCGGATTGTCAATGCGCGTTGAGCCGGCCGCCGAGTGGCTGCAGATCTTCAACGAGGGCTGGCGCATGCAGAAAAAATACTTCTACGCCGACAACCTTCACGGGCTGGACTGGGACGCCGTCTACGAGCAGTACCGGCCGCTGGTTGATCATGTCGGCCGGCGCGAGGACCTCAACCGCCTGATGGTCGAGATGATTGCCGAGCTGCACGCCGGTCACAACCGGGTGGGCGGTGGCGATATCCACCGCGAGAGCGGCCCGTCGGCAGGCCTGCTGGGCGCCAATTTCCGCATCAGCAACAATCGCTGGCGGATTGAGCGTGTCTATACCGGCGAATCGTGGAACGCGTTTTTGCACGCCCCCCTGGCCCAGCCCGGCAACAGGGCGCAGGCCGGTGAATACATTCTGGCCGTCAACGGCCGCGAGCTGGATGCCGATGACAACCTGTTCGAGCATTTGCACAACACCGCCGGTGAGCAGGTGTCGCTCAGGGTGGGGCCGTCGGCCGACGGCACGGATGCGCGCGACATTGTCGTTGAGCCGGTTGACAGTGAGCAACAGCTCAGGCTGTGGGCCTGGGTGGAAGCCAACCGCCAGCAGGTTGACGAGGCCACCGAAGGACGCGCGGGCTATATCTACCTGCCCAACACTGCCGGTGCCGGCTACACGTTTTTCAACCGCATGTTCTACGCACAGCTTGACCGCGAAGCGCTGATTATCGATGAGCGCGGCAACGGCGGCGGCCAGGCGGCCGACTACATTGTCGAGGTGCTGTCGCGACCGCACCTGTCCAACTGGGTGTACCGCCACGGCCGGTTAAGCAGCACACCGTTTGGCGCCCTGCACGGCCCCAAGCTGATGATGATCGACCAGGATGCAGGCTCAGGCGGTGACTACCTGCCCTATGCCTTCCGCCAGCTGGGCATCGGTCCGCTGCTGGGCACGCGCACCTGGGGCGGATTGATCGGCATTTTCAACAACGAGCCGTTTGTGGATGGCGGTGTGATGACCGTGCCGCATTTCCGCTTTTCCGACGTCGACAACCGCTGGACGGTGGAAAACGAGGGCGTGGCGCCCGACATCGAGGTAAAGCTCGATCCCGTGGCCGCCAACGACGGGCGCGACAGCCAGCTGGAAGCAGCCATCGAGCAGATCAATACCCTGCTGGAAAACTACGCCGATGACATTCCGCGCCATGCCCCGCCTCTGCCCGAGGAGCTGGGCAAATAGCTTTCCAGGACACAAGCCCTTCTGTGTCATGACAGATGTCCGCTGCGGGCCTTCCCGCAGCGGCTTTCGGCCCTTCGATCCAGCTTTCCTAATCAAAAGCAGCTTGACGCGCAGCCCGTCATGTCGCAACATATTGTGGTCACGGCGCCCCATGAGCACAATATCTTGGGGTCACCAGCCAGAACTGGTGAAGGGAATCCGGTTAGAGCACGCTGTTCAATTCCGGAGCTGTCCCCGCAACTGTAGGCGGTAGTACCGGCGCACAAGGCCACTGGTTCCAGGCGGAACCGGGAAGGCGCGCCGGGGCGATGATCCGCAAGCCAGGAGACCTGCCGTGCATCAGGGAGGCCGCCGCCCGTTTTTGGGCAGCGTGCCGTCAGACCTGACTTCGATTGGCCCGGGCGGGGGTTTCCGGCGGTTGCGGTTTTTCTGTCGGCGCTCATCCGCGCTGTCGCCCGTTGCCGTCCCCATCCTCCTCCCGGCCGACTTTGGCACAACGGAGGATTGCATGAAAACACATCGCTTAACTGATTTTTCCCCACCCGCGAGGTTTGCCCGGCGCCCTGTGCGCTGAGCCGGCAAGCGTTTGTCTGTGCGGGCCGTACTGCCCGCCAAAAATCGGCGCCGGCCGCGGGGCCGGCCGATCCAATCTGCCCGATCCAAACCGCAGGGAAAAACAATGATTGAAACTGTCATCAAGCGTGACGGCCGCATTGAGCCGTTCAAACCGTCCAAGCTCAACGGCTGGGGCGAATGGGCCGCGCGGGCGCTGGGGCCCGAAGTGGACTGGTCATCGGTGGTTCTCGACACGGTCACCAACCTGCCCGCTCAGGTGTCTACTTCCTTTTTGCAGCAGCAGCTGATCAAGAACTGCCTGCAGGAGGATTCCTGGCTGTACAACCGCATGGCCGGCCGCCTGTATGCCGCCCTGATGCACAAGGAGGTGCACGGCACATTCATGCCCACCGTCCTGCAGCTGCATCGTCGCCTGCAGAAGCTGGGTTACATGGAATATCTGGATTATTCCGAAGAGGAGTACATGCAGGTCGAGCAGATGATCGACCACGAGCGTGATCTTGGCTATGCCCACTATCAGCTGCACACCCATCTGACCAAGTACGCCATTGCCGACCGGGTCAACGACAGGATCCATGAGACCCCGCAGTATGTCTACATGCGCATGGCCATGGCTCTGTCGGTTGACCAACCCGCAGAGCGAAGGATGACAGACGTTGCGCGCTTTTACGGCCATTTGTCGAAAAATCGCATCAACGCGCCCACGCCCAATCACATCAACCTGGGCACGCCGCTGCGCGGCTACGCCAGCTGCTGTCTGTATGCAACAGGTGATTCGGCGCGCTCGATCGCGGTGGGCAACCATATTGCCTACACCATGACCTACATGAGCGCCGGCATCGGCTCGTACATGCAGATCCGCTCGCTCAACGACCCGGTGCGTGGCGGCGTGATCCGTCACCAGGGCAAGCTGCCCTACTACCGGGCGGTGGTCGCCGAGGTCAAATCCAGTCTGCAGAACGGTCGCGGCGGCGCCTGCACGGCCTACTTCAATATTTTTGACCCCGAGGTTGACACCCTGCTGCGGCTGAAAAACCCCATGTCGACCGAAGACAAGAAGATTCGCGGCATGGATTATTCCTGGGGCGGCAACCGGTTGTTTGCCCGCAAGGTGGCGCGCAACGAGGACATCTTCCTGTTCAACTGCCACACCGCCCCCGATCTGTACGAGGCGCTGTACAGTGCCGATGAGGAGCGCTTCGAGGCGCTCTACGCCCGCTATGAGGCCGATGAGTCGTTTGAAAAGCGCTACGTCAACGCGCGCGAGCTGCTGATTGTCGCCGACAACGAGTGGAACGAGACCGGGCGCGTCTACGAGCACAACATTCTCGAAATGAACCGGCACACGCCGTTTCTGGACACCATCTACAGCTCCAACCTGTGCGCCGAGATCGATCTGCCCACCGCGCCCTACAACCACATGGGTGAAATCTACGCCGACGGCGATATTTCCTTTGTCGAATACGAGGATGACAGCGGCCGGCGGCATCGCATCGATGGCTCGGACCCGGTTGAGACGGCGCGCGGAACCATCGACCCGCAGCAGCTGAAGGCCGGTGACGAGGTCGGCGGCGCAACCATCGAGCGCATCATCCGGAAATCATCGCCCGAAGTGGCCACCTGCAACCTGGCCGGCATTGTGGTGGGCAACATCGAATCGGACGAGCAGTACGAGGACGCCGCCTACTACGCCCTGCTGATGATCGACAAGTGCATCCACCTGGCCGAATACGAGCTGCCGCATATCGGCTACACGTCAAAGGCGCGCCTCAACGCCGGCGTGGGCATGGTCGGCCTGGCGCATCTGATGGCCCAAAAGAATCAGCTCTATACCAGCGTTGAAGGCAAGAAATTCATTCACGAAACAGCCGAGCGGCATTACTACCACCTGCTGCGCGCCAGCCTGAAACTGGGTCGCGAGCTGGGCAATGCGCCGTGGATGCACAAAACCCGCTGGCCCGAGGGCTGGCTGCCGCTGGACACCTACAACCGCAGCGTTGACAAGATCGCCGATTTTGAAAACCGCTACGACTGGGAGGCGCTGCGCAAGGACATCGTTGCCAACGGCGGCATTCGCAACTCGGTGCTGGCCGCGCACATGCCCACCGAAACCTCGGCTAACGCGTCGGGCACCACCAACGGCGTCTACCCGGTGCGCGAGCTGACCATGATGAAAACCGACAACCAGCGCGTCAACTACTGGGCCGCGCCCGACGGCGAGGCGCTGGCCGACAGCTACCAGTCGGCCTGGGACATACCGGCCCGCGACATGACCGACATGTACGCCATCGTGCAGAAATGGACCGACCAGGGCATTTCGGCCGACTTTTATCGCAAGGTCATCGGCGATGCCTTCATCGAATCGACCGAAATGATCCGCGACTACCTGTACCGGGTGCGCATGGGGCTCAAGAGCAAGTACTACATGAACCAGAAGACCTCGGCGGGCTTCCGGCGCACCGATGAGGAAAGCGCTGAAGAGCGTGCTGAGCTGGTCGAGCGGGTCACGGCCGCGTCCGGTGCCGTGCCTGCCGAAGCGGGCATGACCACCTCCGGCCTGCCGGATGTAAGCACGCCCCGGATCACCCGCGCGGACACGGCCGGCCTGGACGAAGACCCCGTCTGCGGCGGCGCCTGCACCCTTTGAACCACTGAATGGAATCTGACATGACTGAAAACGTATTCAACTACGACAAGAGCGACTACGAAAAGCCGCTGCTGCTGCTGGGCGAAAAGCAGGGGCTGTTCGACACCATCAACCGCCACTATCCGCGCATCTGGGAGCTGTACAAGACCCAAAAGTCGCTGGACTGGGACGAGAACGAGTTCGACTACTCGTCGTGCAACGCCGACTTCAAGAAGGCCAACCGCTCGACCTACGACATGATGATCAAAACCCTGGCCTGGCAATGGGAGGCCGACAGCGTGGCCTCGCGCGCCATTGCGCCTGTGCTGGCGCCGTTCATCACCTCCTCCGAGCTGTGGGCCGCCTGGCAGCGCATTTCCGACAACGAGGTCATTCACGCGGCCACCTATTCGGAGATTGTTCGAAATTCCTTTGACGATCCTTCGGTGATCATCGACGAGATTTTGCGCGTGGAAGAGGCCCATGAGCGGCTGGGGCGGGTCATCAAGGCGCTTGACGACGGCTTTGTGGCCTCGCACCAGTACGCGCTGGGGCAGATACCCAACAGCCAGGACACCTACAACACGGTGTTCATGATGATCATTGCCCTGTACTGCATGGAACGTATCCAGTTCATGGCCTCATTTGCGGTGACCTTCGCCATTTGTGACACCGGCCTGTTTCAGCCCATTGGCAAATCGGTACAGAAAATTGCCCAGGACGAGCTGGAAGTGCACGCCGAGCTGGACCGCGCAGTGCTGGAGCACGAGTTGACCACCGAGCGTGGGCAAAAGGCGCTGGAGCAAAAGCGCGACGACATTGAAAAGCTCATCGAGGAGGTCATCGACAGCGAGCTGGAATGGATTGAGTACCTGTTTTCCGAAGGCCGCGAGCTGGTTGGCATGAACGCCGAGCGGCTGACGGCATGGACGCTCTACAGCGCGCGCGATGTCTACGGCACGCTGGGCCTGACCAGCGAAAAGCACGAGCTGCCCACGACAAATCCGCTCAAGTTCATGGAGAAGTGGCTCAATATCAGCAAGACGCAGGCCTCGCCGCAGGAGCAGGACATTGCCGCCTACAAGGTCGGCGTCATGCGCCGCACCGATGAAGACGTCATTTTTGACGACGACTTCTAGGCGACAGCAAAAAGGTGCCCGGGCGCGTTCAGCGCCCGAGCGCCAAAACAAGCGCCAGCACCAGCAGGGCCACCACGGCGGCGCTGGTGGCGGTGCGCAGTCCCTTGTACCAGCGCGGCTGGGAATCGCGTATCCAGGCGTACTCGGCCACCCAGTGCAGCACAAACAGAACCGCCAGCAGGGCAGAGGCGGACACGGCCGGCAGCAGCAGCGCCGGCAGCGCCGCCAGAACCAGCACAATGCTGGCCACCAGCGGCGCCTCGGGGCGTTCGGGCTGGGCCAGCGCGCCGGCCCACAGCGTGCCGTTCATGAACGCAAAGGTCAGCACGCCATAGCCCACCAGCAGCTTCATCAGCCACCCCGGCGCGCCGGTCCAGGCAACCACGGCCCAGATCAGAAAGGGCGCCACGCCCGCCCAGCTTAAAAGCGTGGCCATCTGGCGACGGGTGCGCAGCGGGCGCTGGATTTCAGCGGGTTCTGTCATGACGGCTCCTTGAGATGAGGTTGCGCTCCATGTTGTCAGCCTACTCCTGCAGCGCGCGGTCTGCAATCACGTAGAATGGAGCTCCCAATCTGCAGCTGATCGAAATTGTCCGGATTCTTCGCATTTTTCGAGCCCTGGGAGTTCAGCTGGCTGGTTCAGCTGAGCGTCTGGATCAGCCTGTTGCTGTATTTCAACGGCCTGCGCAAAAGCGCGCCGGAGCAGCGCCCCGGCTATGCGCCCATTGCGGCGTTTGTCATCGGCGTGGTGTTGATGTATCTGGTCACCCAGACCTATTACGATTACCTGTCGCAGTACATGTTCTTTGTCCATCGGGTTCAGCATCTGGTGCTGCACCACATGGGGCC
This sequence comes from Wenzhouxiangella sp., assembly GCA_035301965.1. GTDB lineage: Bacteria > Pseudomonadota > Gammaproteobacteria > Xanthomonadales > Wenzhouxiangellaceae > Wenzhouxiangella. Next base: position 8,165 of record DATGTG010000092.1, read on the forward strand.
GTTTCTGGTTGCGCTGGCGGCACCGGCACCGGTATTGGCGCGCGGCATTCCGCGCCCGGTGCGCGCCTGGTTTGGGCGCCGGCGCGTGCTGGCGGCGGCCAGGACCGGGCTGTACCGCGTTCTGCAGCAGCCGCTGGTGGCCAGCATCCTGTTTGCGGGCCTGATCATTTTCTGGCTGTCGCCGCGGGTGCATTTCGACGCCATGATCAGCCGACCGCTGTACTGGGTCATGAACTGGTCCATGGCGCTTGACGGGCTGCTGTTCTGGTGGCTGATCTTCAACCGCGAGACGGGCGGCATTACGCCGCGCCTGGGCTACGGCACTCGCCTGCTGATGCTGGTGGCGGTCATGCTGCCGCAAATTATTGTCGGCGCCAGCATCACCTTTGCCGGCAGCAACTGGTTCGAGGTTTATGCGGTTTGCGGCCGGGCCTGGCCGCTGGACCCCATGACCGACCAGCAGATTGGCGGGGTGATCACCTGGGTGCCGGCAGCCATGATGAGCTCGGTGGCCGGCATCATTGTCATCTGGTTTTGGCTGCGCGAGGATCCGCTGCTCAGGACGCGCCGCCTTTCACGAACACGAACTTTGCCTGCGGGCAGTCATCAAAACAAGTCTGGAGGTTAGCCATGCAATCCCTGAAATTCGGATCGGGCGTTTTTCTGGTGGTCATCCTGCTGCTGGCAGCGGCCTGGTGGGTGATGGACTTCGGGCCCTCCGAGCCGGTGACGGTGGCCGGGGCGCGAGTTCGCCTGACGCCCGCCAATGCGCCCATGGCCGGCTATTTTGAAATGCGCAACAGAAGCCGCAACAGCGTGCAGCTGACCGCCGCCCGGTCGCCGGCGTTTGGCGAGATCATGATCCACCGCACGGTGGTGGAGGACGGCAGCTCCAAAATGGAGCACCAGCATGGAGGCGTCATGCTGGCGCCGGGCGATGTGGTCAGTTTCGAGCCGGGCGGCCTGCATCTTATGCTCATGGATGCAAAACAGGCGCTTGAAGTGGGCGATGAGGTGCCGG
>DATGTG010000093.1:0-5457 GCA_035301965.1 Wenzhouxiangella sp.
AATGCCGTATGAGTCGTCACCTGGCACGGCCGAAAAATTCAGATCCGTGTCGTAGAGCCCGGCATCGGCGCCGGCAATCACGGCTATGCCTCGCCCGAATACGACCACCCGCATGACCTGGCCGTTGACCTCATCCCACAGCAGAAAGCCGGTTTCATCGTGGAATGGATCCATGCCCTCCTCGCCGTGGCGCCAGTCGGTCATTCTGTAGTTCAGTCCGTGCAGAATCTGGTCGCCGTTTTGCTGCATGGGAATGGGCTTGAACCATGAACGTTCAAAATAGCTTGTTTTGGTGATTTCATCCGACTGGTGGCGGTATGAAACATCCACCCCGTTGTTGCCCTCCCATTCACCAACCAGAGGGCTCAGGGGCCCGAGTTTTCGTGGGCCTTGCAGTTGCGTCATGCTCCATCTCCTTCAATTCATTGGGATGAGCCTTGAATATACGCTCTGCAGGACGGCGAATCCAATTGATGGATTCTATATGCTCCATTTGCCCCGGCTATTGGGGCATGAAAAATGAATCATTCAGGCGGTGCGCGTCAGGTACAGCCACACGGCCGCGGCCAGCGCCAGCGCCGCACCGCTGGCCAAAGGCACAAGCAGACGCCAGCCCAGCTGGCGACCGCCGATTGAAAACCCGAGGATGCTCTTGAATATGGAGTTGATGCTGACGGCAATGATGATGCCGACGGTGGCAACCCGCAGCGCCAGCCCTTCACTGCCCATGCGCGCCAGCGACAGGGTGATGGCGTCGACATCGGCCAGCCCCGAGACCGCAGACAAAACCCACAGGCCGGCGCTGCCGGCCCATTGCGAGAGCGCCTTGCCAAGCACCATGATGGTTGTCAGAAAACCGGCGTAAATGAGCGCGGCGCGCAGCTCCATGGGGTTGCGCATAAGTCCGCTTTCGTCAACATCTGTCTGGGCGCGCCTGGCATGCAAAAGATAGGGCGCCACGGGAGCCAGCGTGGCGATCAGCAGCAACAGGGCCGGCAGCCACAGCCACTCAAGCAGCGGTGCATGAACAATGGTGGTGACCACAACCATGCGTCCCAGCATGGCGCTGCAGGCCAGCAGAATGCCGGCCGCCAGGGTGCTGGACAGTCCGGGTTCGCGGGCTGCCATGCGCGCCAGGGCCAGGGTGGTGGCGGTTGATGACGCCATGCCGCCGAACAGGCCGCCGAAGACAATGCCGCGACGCGGGCCGGCAATGCGAATGGCAACATAGCCAAGAAAGGAAATGCTGCTGACCAGCACCACCAGTAGCCAGATAAAATGGGGATTGAAGGCCTGCCACGGGCCAAACCCCTCGTTGGGAAGCAGGGGCAGCAGCACGACGGAAATCAGCAGCAGTTTCAGCCCTGCCGTCAGCTCCTGGCGCTGCAGCCGGTTGAGCAGCGCGTGCAGCTGGGCCTTGTAGCCAAGAAGCATTGCCATGACAATGGCGGCCGCGGCAGCAATGACGATATTGCCCTTGCCGGCCAGCACGGCAAAAAGATAGGTGGCCATGGCGGCTACTTCACTGGTAATGCCGTAATTTTGGCTGGTGCGGGCGGACGTTACATACGCCGTGGAGCTGGCAATAACCAGCCCGATGAAAACCAGGCCAATGAGCCAGTAGGAATTGTCCTGGCTGATCAGGCCGACAGCGCCGCCAACCAGGCCAATCAGGCTGTAGGTGCGCAGACCCGCAACGCGCTGCCCTTCCTGCGCCTCGCGAAAATGCCAGCCGCGCTCAATGCCAACCAGCATGCCTATGGCCAGCGCCACCGCCAGGTTTGCAAACTGCATGATCTCGGGGTTCATGATCTGGAACTGTCCTTATCCATTCACAAATCGGAGTATGCTCAATTCATCGGCCTGTGGCCGGTGCCCGACCCTTGCCACACGCCGAACACTATAATGGCGGGCTGACCTTTTTAACCGGGATTCTGCATGAAACTCCGCAATATAGCGATTATTGCTCACGTTGACCACGGCAAAACGACGCTGGTCGACCAGCTTTTGCGCCAGTCGGGCGAGTTTGCCGACCATGAACAGGTTGCCGACCGGGTCATGGATTCCGACGATCTGGAGCGCGAGCGCGGCATCACCATTCTTGCCAAGAACACGGCAATTCGCTGGCGCGACTGGCGCATCAACATTGTTGACACCCCGGGACATGCCGATTTCGGAGGTGAGGTTGAGCGCGTGCTGTCCATGGTCGATTCCGTCCTGTTGCTGGTGGATGCAGTTGATGGCCCCATGCCGCAAACACGCTTTGTTACCCAAAAAGCCTTTGACATGGGTTTCAGCCCGCTGGTTGTCGTCAACAAGATTGACCGGCCGGGTGCGCGGCCCGACTGGGTGGTGGATCAGGTCTTTGACCTGTTTGATCGCCTGGGTGCCAGTGAGGAACAGCTTGACTTTCCGGTGGTGTATGCCTCCGGGCTGGAGGGCTTTGCCGGGCTTGAGCCGGACGTGAAAGAGGGCGATTTGACGCCGCTTTTTGAAACGCTGGTGGACCATGTTCCTCCACCGCGGGTGGAACCTGATGGCCCGTTCCAGATGCAGATTTCCAGCCTGGCCGACTCTGAATATGTCGGCCTGATTGGCGTGGGCCGCATCAGCCGCGGCCGCGTGCGCCCCAACCAGAACGTGACGGTGGTGGACCATAAGGGCAAGACGCGCCCGGGCCGGGTCTTGCAGGTGCTGGGCTTTCAGGGCCTCAGGCGCAAGGAGGTGGATGAAGCCCGCGCCGGCGACATCATTGCCGTTTCCGGCGTGGAAAACATCGGTATTTCAGACACGTTGTGCGATCCGCGGCATGTCGAGGCTCTGCCCGCGCTCAGCATTGACGAACCGACCATTCACATGACCTTTCAGGTCAATGACTCACCCTTTGCCGGCCAGGAAGGAAAGTACTTGACCAGTCGTCAGCTGGGAGGTCGTCTGCACAGGGAAGCCACCCACAACGTGGCCCTGCACGTCAACGATACCGATGATCCGGAAAAGTTTGATGTGGCCGGTCGCGGCGAACTGCATTTGTCGGTGCTTATTGAAACCATGCGGCGTGAAGGCTACGAACTGGCCGTGTCGCGCCCGCGGGTGCGCAAGAAGGACGATGGCCAGGGCGGTGTCCTCGAACCCTGGGAACAGGTGGTTCTGGACATTGAGCAGGAACACCAGGGCCCGGTGATGGAGGCCATGGGCGAGCGTCGCGGGCAGCTGAAAAACATGGAGCCGGACGGTCGCGGGCGGGTGCGCCTTGAGTACCTGGCGCCGGCACGGGGACTGATCGGCTTTCAGACCGCCTATCGCACCATGACATCGGGCACCGGCCTGTTCTTCCGGGTGTTTGATCACTGGGGGCCGGCGACCGAACGGCTGGCCGAGCGCGCCAACGGCACGCTGGTAAGCATGGACAACGGCAAATCGGTTGCCTTTGCCCTGTTCAATCTCCAGGACAGGGGCAAGCTGTTCATTGGCCCCGGGGAGGACATTTACGAGGGCCAGATTGTTGGCCAGAATGCCCGCGATGATGATCTGGTTGTCAACCCCATGCGCGGCAAGAAGCTGTCCAACATGCGTGCTGCCGGCAAGGACGATGCCGTGCTGCTGACGCCGGCCACGCGTTTGACGCTTGAACAGGCGCTGGAATTCATCAATGATGATGAGCTGGTGGAGGTGACGCCCGAGCATATTCGGCTGCGCAAGCAACTGCTCAAGGAGCACGAGCGCAAGAAAGCCGCCCGGGCCGGGGCCTGACAGCCAGCATTACTGGTGTCGGCCAGCGCGAGACTGAAGAAATGACGGGCGCAGAAAACAAGCCATTTGAAAACAGGCAGATTCCGGCAGATGAGCTGCCCAGCTACCGGTGGATAGATTTTCAGCCGGTGGCAGCACGCTACCTGTTTTGGGCCCTGATGACCGGGCCCGGTGCCTGGCTGCTCGTCGCCATTGGCCTGCTGGTGGTGGTGGAAACCGGACTGGTGCCTGTCGATGGCTTTGGGTGGTTGCCGCTGGTACCGTTCCTCATTGCGCTGTTTTCAGTGGCGATGACCTGGCTGGACGCAAACTACCGCAGCTGGGCCTTGCGCGAGCACGACCTGGTGTACCGCTCCGGCGTCATCTGGAAAAAGACGGTCATCTTGCCTTTTGTGCGCATTCAGCATGTCGAGGCTGTGCATGGCCCGCTTGAGCGCAAGCTGGGCCTGATGCGGCTTAAATGTTTTACGGCCGGCGGCATGACAGCCAATCTGGTCGTGCTTGGGCTTGACCGCGATCATGCGCGCCGCGTGCGCCGGTATCTGCTGGAGCAGATTTCAGATGCGGATGAAGCCGAGGGCAGCGCTGCGGACGCGCCAGCTTCGGATGACCTGGAATGAATCCGGTTGATTTGAGCCAATGGCAGCGGCTGGCGCCGCTGGCGCTGGTGGCAGCAGTCATCGCCGGGTGGATCAACTTTGTGCGCCGCAACATCTTTGCCTTTGCCGGTGCCGGCGCGGGCCTGTCCTATGTGGGCAGCATCGGCACACGCGGGCTGGTGCTGTCAATGATTGGCCTGTTGCTGGCTTCCCTTCTGGGTACTGTCGTGTATTACCGGCGCTTTCGTTTTCGTGTTGACCGCGACGCGCTGCGCGTGCGGCGCGGTCTTTTTGAAATTAGGGACATGCGTGTGCGCTTTGCGCGCGTGCAAAATGTCGGTTTCAGCCAGCCGTTCTATTTTCGCCCGTTCGGGCTGGTGCGTTTTCTGGTGCAAACGCCCGGCTCACAGGGGGATGAGATCAATTTGCCCGGCATTCGTCTGGAGGTGGCGCAGGCTCTGCGTGACCGGATGGCCTCGGCCAGTGACTTGATGCCTGAGGAAACACCGGACGCCGGGAACCTTGTTGCAGACGAGCTTCCGGGCGCGCTGTTCTCGGCCGGTGCCGGCCGCCTGTTTCTGCACGGGCTGGTCAGCAATCAGGTGTGGGTGCTCGCGGGTGCGATGGGCTACCTGGCCAGTAATCTGGGGGTCGAGTTGGCAAACCTGATTGAGCCGTCGGGAAGCGGCCTGGTTTCAACTTCGCTGTCTGCGGGCTGGCTTGTGTTGCTGATGGCAGTTGTCGTCAGCGTCAGCCTGATCGTGCTGTTTGCTCTTTCAGGTGCCTTGTCGATTGTGCGGTTCCACGGGTTTGTGCTGCGTGATACCAACCGGCACTTTGTAGCGTCCGGCGGCCTGCTGGACCGGCGCGAGCAGACCATTCGCCCCAGCAAGCTCACCGGACTGGCCATTGCCCAGAGCTTTCTGGGCAGGCTGTTTGGCATGTATGCCATGACCCTGCAGCAAACCAACGCCGGCGCGCTGCAAAATGAGCAGGACGCGCGCCGCATTATTGTGCCCAGGCTGCGCAGAAAGGATCTTGCCCTTGTGGAGCATCTGATGCCGGGGCTGGAGGAGTCTGAAGTTCTGTGGCCGGTCAGCCGCCGCCT
>DATGTG010000094.1:0-8225 GCA_035301965.1 Wenzhouxiangella sp.
ATAGTCGGACACCGCCCAGTGGCATTTGTAGCCCAGCTCGCCGACCACCAGGTCGGCCACCACCGGCCCGGCGCCGCCCAGCTGGCTGTGGCCAAAGGCATCGACGCGGTCGGACTCGGCCAGAAACCGGCCGTCCTCGCCACGCACGCCTTCCGACACGACAATGGCGCAGTAGCCGTTGTCGGCCACCGACCGGCGCACCGCCTGCAAAAACCGGTCGCGGTCAAACGGCACTTCCGGCAGCAGGATGATTTGCGGCGGATCGCCATCGTGCCCTTCGCGCGCGGCCAGTCCGCCGGCTGCGGCTATCCAGCCGGCGTGGCGTCCCATGACCTCAAGAATGAACACCTTGGTGGAATTGGTCGCCATGGCCATGACATCCAGGCTGGCCTCCAGAATGGAGACGGCCACATATTTGGCAACGGAGCCGAAGCCGGGGCTGTTGTCGGTCACCGCCAAGTCGTTGTCCACGGTCTTGGGCACGGCAATGCAGCGCACATCAAAACCCAGGCGCTCGCCCATGGCGGATATTTTCAGGGCGGTGTCGGCCGAATCGTTGCCGCCGTTGTACAGAAAGCAGCCGATGTCATGGGCGCGAAACACCTCGATGAGGCGCTCGTAGTCTCGCGGGTCATCATCGATGTCGGCCAGCTTGTAGCGGCACGAGCCAAACACCCCGCCGGGCGTGTGGTTCAGGGCCGCCACCTGGGCATCGGACAACCGGACCGTATCAATCAGGCGCTCTTCCAGTGCACCGATAATGCCCTCGCGTGCGGCCAGCACCCGGCCGACCCTGTCCGGCATTTTGCGCGCGGTTTCAATCACCGCCGCCGCCGTGGCGTTGATCACCGGCGTCACGCCGCCGGACTGGGCATAAAGAATGTTGATTTGTGACATGCTCCATCCTCCTGGCACTGGCGGGCAGCATAACGAATTTTGATGCCCTGCGGACAGCGCGGCGGCGCGCGGACCCTGTTTGCATTTGACAGCCGGCGGCCATCGCGGTTATTTTTGGCCGTTTGCTTACTCAATCTGGATCAGACCATGCGTATCGTAATGCTCGGCCCCCCCGGTTCCGGCAAGGGCACCCAGGCCGCTCTTCTCAAAAAGGAGCTGAACGTTGTGCACATCTCCACCGGCGACCTGCTGCGCGCTGCGGTGGCCGAGGGCAGCGAGCTTGGGCGTCAGGTCAAGTCCGTTCTGGAGGCCGGGGAGCTGGTTTCCGACGAGCTCGTGCTGGGGCTGATCGAGGACAAGCTGCAGCGCCCCGAGGCCGCTGCCGGATTCATACTGGACGGCTACCCGCGCAACCTGGCCCAGGCCGGCGCCCTGGACGAGTTGCTGACCCGGCTGGACAAACCGCTGGATCGCGTGCTTGAGCTGGTTGTGGATGAACAGCAGCTGGTCGAGCGCATTGCCGGACGCGCCAGCGAGGAAGGTCGCAGCGACGATTCCGAAGAGGTGGTGCGCAACCGCATGAAGGTCTATCGCGAGCAGACCGCGCCGGTATCGGATTTCTACACGGACAAGTCCATTCTTTCCCGCATCGACGGTACGGGAGACATTGAAACCATCACGCAACGCCTGCTCAAGGCGCTGGCCTGACGCGAATGCGCACCCGGGTCTCGCCGTTTCGGGTTTGGGCCCCGACAAACCGGTGCCCGCTGCGCTGACAATACACCTGCAAATCAAGCTCCGCCAGCGGATCGGTGGCGATAATCTCGACTTCCGCCCCCGGTGCCAGCCCGTCCAGAGCCTGGCGCGCACGCAGAACCGGCTCGGGGCACAATAGCCCGCGACAATCAACGGTTTTGGCCGGCGCCGAATTATTTTTCATGTCTGAACTGATTACCCGCCTGATACGCACCACAATGAACATCGCCCTGCTCAAACAGGGCCCGCAGGACATGCCGCCCGGAACAGCGGCGCTGATGCTGGCCGTCAGCTTTTACGTTGCGGCAGTCTGCCTGTCCTTCAGCCTGGGCCGGGTGCCGGACCATGCCCTGGCCACCGTGCTTTTGGGCATCTCGCTGCCGGCGATTTCCACCGCCATTGTACTGTGGGTATGCCAGCGCTCACAGCGCTGGCCGCAAACCCTGGCCGCGCTGTTTGCCAGCGGCGGGCTGCTGACCCTGCTGTCGATTCCGCTGTCTGCAGGCAGCAGCGCGCAGCCCGGACTGCTGGCCGCCCTTGCGGGCCTGACCATCTTCGTCTGGTCATTTGCCATAGATGCCCACATCTGGCGGCATGCGCTGGATGTATCCTTCGCCGTTGGGCTGGCAGTGGCCGCCATTCTGTTTTTTGTTTCCATCTACTTCATCTCGACGATTGCAGGAACGCTGTGAAAATCCACATTCTCGGTATTTGCGGAACCTTCATGGGCGGACTGGCCCTGCTGGCCAAGTCCGACGGACACCGGGTCAGCGGCTCGGACGAAAATGTCTATCCGCCCATGAGCACCCAGCTTGAGGAACAGGGCATTGTCCTGAGCGAGGGCTACGATCCGTCTCATATTCCGCCGGATACGGACCTGGTCATCATCGGCAACGCGCTCAGCCGCGGCAACCCTTCGGTCGAGCATGTCCTGTCCAGCGGTCTGGCCTACACGTCGGGGCCGCGCTGGCTGGGCGAAAACTATCTGCGCCAGCGCACGGTCATTGCCGTTGCCGGAACCCACGGCAAAACCACCACGGCCAGCATGGTTGCCCACATTCTCGAGCAAACCGGCCACCGGCCCGGCTTTCTCATTGGCGGCATCCCCAAGGACTTCGGCATTTCGGCACGCGCCGGCGACCGGCTGTTTGTGGTCGAGGCCGATGAATACGACACCGCGTTTTTCGACAAGCGGGCCAAGTTCGTGCACTACCGCCCCAGGATTGCCGTGCTGAACAATCTGGAATTCGACCACGCCGATATCTATCCTGACCTGGACGCCATCGAAACCCAGTTTCACCATCTGCTGCGCAGCATTCCCGGCAACGGCACCATTTTGCTCAACGCCGGCGACGGCAACCTGCAAAACGTCATCGAGCGCGGCTGCTGGACGCCGGTCACCCGGTTTGGCCTGGCCGACTCAAAGGATGCACCCTGGCAGGTTGAAATGGCCGACCCGGCCGGACGCAGGCTCGAATTCATTCACGGCGGCCGGCCGCAGGGCGCGCTTGAGTGGTCGCTGACCGGCGAACACAACGCGCTCAACGCCCTGGCCGCCATTGCCGCCGCCGAAGCCGCCGGCGTACCGGCCGCCGAAGCCATAGCGGCGCTGGCCGCCTTTGGCGGCGTCAAAAAGCGCATGGAACTGCTTGGCCAGGGCAATGACATCACCGTCTACGACGATTTTGCCCACCACCCCACCGCCATTCGACTGACCCTGCAGGGCCTGCGGCGAGCCGTGGGTGGCGCGCGCATTCTGGTGGCGCTGGAGCCGGCCAGCAACACCATGCGGGCGGGACTGCACGTCGATGACCTGCCGCCGGCGCTGGCGGCGGCCGATATCGTCTGGGTGCGCGCCAGCGACGGCATGGACTGGGACCCGCGCGCCCTGATTGACAAGGTGGGCGGTTCGGGCCGTGCCCACAGCCGGATTGACAAACTGCTTGAGGACATGCTGGCCCAGGCCCGGCCCGGCGATCATGTGGTGTTCATGAGCAACCGCGGCTTTGAAAACGCCCAGCGCCGCTTTCTTGAAGCGTTGAAATAACGGGCCGACACATTTCATCATGAGCAGTTCGGACGATTTGCTGCCAATCATCGCGGCCAGCCAGGTGCTTTTTCCAGGCGACCTGCTGCGGCTGCAAGTCGTCGAACCCGCCCATCTTGACCTGATCGCCGACTGTGCCCGTCAAAACCGCAGTTTTGGCGTGGTCCTCGGACGCTCCGCCAGCGATCTCGAACGCGTGGGCACCGAGGCGGCCATTATCGATTTCGACCGCCATGAGAACGGCCTTTTGGAGATTGCCTGCCGCGGACTGAGGCGATTTCTGATCAAGGAATTTCCTGACGGAAAGAACAGCGCAACGGTGCGCTGGTTTTCAAGCGAACCTGCGGTCGGCGTGCCGCCGCGCTGCGCCATGCTGCAGACCCTGGCCCAGGAACTTTTGGCCAGCCGCGACCTGTCCGGGGCGTATGATGCGGATGTTGAAGACGCCTCCGATCTGGGCATGATGCTGGCCGCCACGCTGGTTGCCGATGAGGACCACGCCCAGGCCATGCTGGCAATGACCGACCCCATTGTTCGGCTTGAGGCCCTGATCAGTCTTTTGGGTCAGGCAGCGGCTGACTGATCAGATACAGTCCGTCATTGCCCACCGGTGCCATTTCCTGCCCCAGCGACTGATTCAGCGCTTCGGCCGCAAGCGCCGGCTGACAAGCATCGCGCCAGCGATTGAGCAGGCCAAACGCGCTGCCGATCTTTTCAATGCGCACCTGGCCCAGCCACACGGGCTGCATTTCCGGAACCAGGCGAGCGCCCGACGCCCACAGCCTCAGCACCTCGTGACGGCCATCGGCGCGCGCTCGAAACATGATCAGATCTTCAGGATGCCCGGCAAAATCACGCGGCAAATGCGGCAGCCTGTCGGCAGAAGGGCGGGCACTGAACAGCTGGGCCGGCACAATGGTTTGCGATGTCGGCCGCTGCCAGCCGCTGGCCTGCAGCTGCCGGGCCAGCCAGTCGCGGCTGCCGGCATACTGAAAATCAAATCGGTCCAGGGCCTCGCGGCCCAGGCGCGAATAGCGCATGGGCAGCTGCTGCCAGCCACCGCGCCTCCAGGCTTGTGACGACAGCAGCCGCGCCTGCGGCACCAGCCGGGTTTCTTCCATCAGCGTGCTGTAGCGGCTGTTTGCCTGCACCACGGCGCCGGCAACAATCAGTCCGTAAAAAAGCAGCGCCAAAACCAGCGGCCGGCGCCGCTGAGTGCTGCGCTGCCGATAGCCAATACCGACCAGCGCCGCCCAGCCGCCGCCCAGCGCCAGCGCCGCAATCAGGCCCAGCGCTGAAACCCGGCCAAGATAAAAATTGGCAAACGCAATCAGCGCCAGCAGTCCCGAGCTGACCAGATACGGCCATTTGCGGCGCGCAGCGCGCAGGTCCTTGGCGATCATGACGGCAAAAAAGCCGAGCGTTACCGTGGCCAGCGCCAGGCTACGGTGAGGAATCTGCATCCGGGCGGCATCCGCCGGGCTGACCAGCCCGAACAGGCCACCCAGCATGGTGGCCAGAACCCAGCCCCCGGCGACGGCCGCAAGCCAGTGGACAGCGGCATTGAACCGGCCCGTGCCGGCCATGACCAGCGTCAGCACCGCAGCGGTCAAGGCAAGCGCGCGCGGCTCGCCCGCCAGGGCAACAACCACCATCACCGGGTCGGCCAGATGATTGCGCAGGCTGGCCGCCATGGACGCAAACTGCCGCTCGGCATCCATGGTGCCCGCCAGAAACGGCGTCAGCATGAAAGCCCCCAGCAAAACCGCCAGGCACAGCATCAGCAGCAGGCCCAAAAAGGCAATGGAGATCAGCTCGCGCCGGCCGGGGCCAACGCCAAACAGCGGCGCCAGCAGACGGCCCAGGCGCGGATGTCTGCCAAGACGGCGAATGAGGCCCTTGAGCCACCAGCGGCTGCGCCGGGCGCTGAACTGATAAACCAGCCGCGTGCTCCATACCACCAGCCACAGCCCGATGACCACCACGGCCAGAACCATGGCCAGCCGTCCGGCAAATTCTGCGGCCAGCTCAAGAGAGGCCCCGAACAGCAGGCCGGGCAGCATGTAAAGCGGTGCCCACACCAGGCAGGCCGGAACGGAGGCCGCCAGCAGGCTGCGCCCGCGCATGTCCATGGCCCCGGCAATCAGCGCGCTGAAAGGCCGCACGGGGCCAATCATGCGCCCCAAAAACACGCCCTTGGCGCCATGGTCCAGCACCATCTGCCGCGCTCTGGCCAGCAGCTCGGGGCGGCTGCGCAGCAGCGGCCAGCCCTCCATCCGGTGCCTGTAGCGCCGGCCCAGCCACCAGCTTGACCCGTCGCTGGCCAGCGCGCCGGCAAACGCCGCCAGCCAGCAGCCGACAAAAAGCGACATGTTGCCGCCCGCGGCCGCACCGATGACAAACATCAGCACCGTGCCGGGCAGAAACAGGCCGATGACGGCCAGCGCATCGACAAAGGCAAACAGCCCGGCACAGACGATGAGCCAGCCGGCGTTTTGCTCGACCAGCCTCAAAAAACCTTCGATCAGCCCTGCGTCCATAATTTTTGTCGCTTTCTGTCGCGGCGAACTGCTATAAATCCGGTCCGTCGGCAAATTCGTTAGGATATGCTGACTCAATCACCAGCGTGGAACCAATCATCATGACGTCTTCCCTGCAAGGCAGAACCCTGTTCATTTCCGGCGCCTCGCGCGGCATTGGTCTGGCCATTGCGCTCAAGGCCGCCGCCGACGGCGCCAATATTGCCGTGGCCGCCAAAACCGACCGCCCCCACCCCAAACTGCCCGGCACCATTCACACCGCCGCTGAGCAAATCGAGCAGGCCGGCGGCCGGGCCCTGCCGCTCAAGCTGGATATTCGCGATGAGGACGCCGTAGCCCGCGCCATGGAAGAAACCGCCGACACCTTTGGCGGCATCGATATTCTGGTCAACAACGCCTCGGCCATTTATCTGGCCGGCACACCCGATGTGCCCATGAAACGCTTTGACCTGATGTTTGACGTCAACGTGCGCGGCACCTTTGTGTGCTCGCAGGCTGCCGTTCCGTACCTGGAAAAGTCGGACAATGCGCACATCCTCAACCTGTCGCCGCCGCTCAACATGGACGCCAAATGGTTTGCGCCGCACGTGGCCTACACCATGGCCAAATACGGCATGAGCATGTGCGTTCTGGGCATGGCCGAGGAATTCAGGGCGCGCGCCATTGCCGTCAACGCCCTGTGGCCAAGAACCGTGATTGCCACCGCGGCGCTGGCCATGCTGGGCGATGCCGTCAAGCCAGAAAACTGCCGCAAGCCCGAAATCGTGGCCGACACCGCCCACTGGGTTTTGAGCCAGCCGGCGGCCGAGGTCAGCGGCAATTTCTTCATTGACGAGGACATCCTTGAAAAAATGGGCATCACCGATCTTGACCAGTACGCCGTCGAGCCGGGCCAGCCGCTGATCCCCGATCTGTTTTTGTAGGCGCGGCCGGAATTGCCCGCGGCTGGTTTCCGGCCGGGCGGCATGGCAGTATGCTGTGGCCGCTCTCTTGTTGATGCGGCGTTTTTGAGCTCATGATCAAAGGATAACAACATGTTCAAGACCCGACTCACCGGCCGCGCCATGGTGCCGGCCCTCGCCATTTTGCTGCTTTTGCCGCTGGCCGGCAGCGCGCTGGCCGAATCAGGCCTGTACAAAATAGACGCCGAACTGTTCGAAAACGATGAATTGACCGCCTCGCCGATGATGATCGTCGAGCAGGACAAGCCCGGCCGGGTGGTTGTGGGCGACACCGCCTTCGAGATGATGGTGGCTGATGAAGGCGAAAGGGACGGCCGGCCCGTCATCCGCCTGACAGCCGAAGTAAAAAGGCTGCACAATGACGGCTCTTCCCGGTCCGGCGAGCGCACCCTGATCGCACCCGTCCTGATTCTGGACGACAGCAGCGAGCCGGCCGATCAGCCGGCCACGGTGTCCGTTGCGGACATCACGCTGACCGCCAGGGTGCAGCGCGTCACGCCTTCGGAAGTGGCCGGACGCTGACAGGGCGCCGGGCCGCGCGCGCGGCCGCCGCCAACAAAAATGCTGCCAGCCCGGTTCGGACTGGCAGCATTTGTTTTATCGCGCCCGCTTGTTTGTTCCTGGTGGTTCAATTTTGCGCCGGGCCTTATCCCCGCTGGCTCATGTCCACATAGTCACGCTTGCTGTGGCCGGTATAAACCTGGCGCGGGCGGCCGATGCGGTGCGGCGTGGCCGACTGCTCCAGCCAGTGGCTGACCCAGCCGGCGGTGCGCGCAATGGCGAACATGGGCGTGAACATGCTGGTTGGCATGCCCAGCGCCTTGTAGATGCCGGAGTAGAAATCGACGTTGGGATAGAGCTTGCGCTCGATGAAATAATCATCTTCCAGCGCCACCCGCTCCAGCTCCAGCGCCAGATCCAGCAGCGGATCCGACAGGCCCATATCGTCAAGCACTTCATGGGCGGCCTTGCGGATGATGGTGGCGCGCGGGTCGTAGTTCTTGTAGACGCGATGGCCAAAAC
>DATGTG010000095.1:0-3933 GCA_035301965.1 Wenzhouxiangella sp.
GCTGGATGTACGACCAGGGCTGGCAGGATTTGCCAGGGTTAAGTTTTCATTCTTCGGGGCTTTCCGGAAGTTCAAACAATGGTCAATATTTAACCGGTATGGGAATATTTGAGCCTGGATCTCGTGGAGTTCAGCCTTGGGTGTGGGACGTCGAGGCCGGGCAGCGGCAATTGCCATTATCGCCCAGTGAAGATCCCTATTTTTCTGGCACGGGCGAGGCGGTATCCAATGACGGCCGCATTGCTGTCGGCCTTCAGGTGGATTATCCAGGCGACGGGAACTTCCCGCGCGAACGGGCAACCCGCTGGGTCAACGATAAACCGGAGTTCTTGCGCGACGAGTTCGGTGCGACACTGAGATGGGCCTTTGCATGTAATGACGATTGCTCGATCATTCTTGGCGGCGATCAGGGCGACGAAGCCACTGCTGACCATCCGCATTTGGGTGAGGCGTGGTTATGGAACGAAGATCATGGCACGGTTTACCTCGGCAAGCTTGCAGACTCCAATACCTGGCCGAACTTTGTCATGCACGCCAGCCATGACGGCAGCCTGGCCGTCGGAACCTATCAGTTAGCGCTCAACGGCGATGCTACGGGCCCTGTTCGTGGATTTATCTGGACAGCAAAGACCGGCATCCACAGTGTCACTGATGTATTCGCCGAGCTGGGCTTCGAACAGTCGAGCTGGTGGGAAGTCCGGCCGGTTGACGTCAGTGCCGATGGCCGAAGAATTCTGGTTCGGACCAGTGAGATGCGGGGGCCATCATTGTTCGATGGTTTGGACTTGCGCGCCTGGATCATTGAGCTCTCTCCAAAACGACAGCCACATGAGTAACTCTCAGCCCTGTGGCCGCGTCATGGCGCGGTGTCGAGCCAGCCTTGCCCGGTTCAGTTTCACTGATTCATCTGTTTTGTGATCTACCGGCGGTCTGTCTGCACCGCGACGTCGAGGTCTTTCGCAAATCCATCAACGGCCTGGTGGCTCTCGTCGAGCAGCAGATGGCGCTTGATGTGTTCTGCAATCGCCACCGACTGGTGCAAGCTCTCGACTGAATGCGGGTCGTCGTACTTCTCGACCGGCTTCTCATGGGCAAAGGCCGGGCCGAAGTCCGGACAGTGCATGCACACCGGTGCCAGATAATGTTTTCGTACGCCCGCTTCATCCCATTGTTGTCGGGCCGTCCACGCTGGCGAAAACCAGACCCGCCCCGGATTTTGTACCCAACCTGTGCCTTTGCTGGCGCTATCGCTCGCCTGCGCCAGCCCGCCGATGGTGACTCCGGCTTGCTGGCATCAGCGCCAACCATCAGACTGAAAAAAGCGCTTCAATGTGAAAGCGATCAAGGTTTGACTTGACAACATGACACGCGTTTGTTGCAATACGGCCATGAGCGCACTTCACACCCATATCGCAACAATCACTATCACCACTTTGCTGGTGCGGGTGTGCGTGCGAAACTGATCGCTTCAACACGGCCCCGCCCGGACACGGGTAGCGGGCCAAAACTGCCGCCGCCCTGATCCGACCGGCCTTTCAGGGAGAATAAAATGGCAGTACCCAGGCAGTATCTTTCACCCCCACAGGTGCACAAATTCGGCGGCTCAAGCGTGGCCGATGCCGACGGCTTCCGGCGCGTGGCCGCCATTGTGACCGACCTGCCTGCAACCTCGTGCATTGTGGTGTCGGCCGTGGCCGGCGTTACCAACCGGCTGGTGGCCATTGCCGCCGCCGCCGCAAGCCGGCAGGACTGGCAGGGCGATCTTGACGACCTGCGCTACCAGCACCGCCACCTTGCGCAGGAACTGCTCGGATCGAAGTCCGGGGATTTGCACGAATTCATTGACGACCGTTTTGCGGCGCTGGCCAGACACCTCGGCGCCCTGTCGGTGCTCGGCGTGGCCACGGAACTGGCCACCGCGCCGGTGCACGGAGCCGGCGAACTGCTGAGCTCCAGAATTCTGCACGCGCTTTTGCAGAAACAGGGCCAGGACGCCGCCTGGCTGGACGCCAGAAAAATCGTGGTTCTGGAAACCGGCGATGCCGGCAAAACCGTCAACTGGGACGCCAGTCGCATCGGGCTGGACGGCTGGCGGCACTGGGCGAAGATTCTGGTCGCGCCCGGCTTTGTGGCCAGCGACGACACCGGTCGCATGGTCACGCTGGGACGCAACGGCTCCGACTATTCCGCCGCCATTCTGGCGCGCCTGCTGGACGCCGAAAGCCTTTCGCTGTGGGGCGATACCGATGGCGTCCAATCGGCCGATCCGAGCCTGGTTCCCGACGCGGTGCAGATTGCGCAGCTCAGCTATGACGAGGCCTTTGAGCTGGCCTACTACGGCGCCCGGGTCATTCATCCCCAGACCCTGGCCCCGCTGCTGGCCAACAAAATTCCGCTGCATATCCGCAACGTCAATGCCCCCGAAAGAGCCGGCACCCACGTTGGCCCCGATCTGGCCGCCGCGCCGGTCAAGGGGCTGACGGCCATGCAGAACCTGGGCCTGGTCACGCTTGAAGGTTCGGGCATGGTGGGCGTAACCGGCATCGACGAGCGCGTGTTTGCCGCCCTGCGACAGGCCAGTGTTTCGGTGGTCATGGTTTCGCAGGGCTCGTCGGAACATTCCATCTGCTGCGTGGTGCAGCGCAGCGACTGCGAGCCGGCCCGCCGGGCCCTGCTGCGGGCATTTGCCTGGGAACTGGAAACCGGCGACGTCAACGCCATCAGCGTTGATACCGACATTGCCGTGCTGGCCGCCGTGGGCGACGGCATGGTGGGCACACCCGGCACCGCCGCCAGGCTGCTTTCGGCGCTGGCCCACGCCGGCATCAACGTGCGCGCCATTGCCCAGGGTGCGTCCGAACGCAATATCTCGCTGGCGGTGGCCGGTGGCGATGTGCAGCGTGCCCTGCGGGCCGCCCACGCCGGTTTCTGGCTGTCGGCACACACCCTCAGCATCGGGCTGATCGGGGCCGGCCGCGTTGGCGGCGAACTGCTGGAACAGCTCAAGGCTGCGCGCCAGCGCCTGCGCCGCGAGGCCGGTGTCGACCTGCGCATACGCGCCGTGGCCGGCAGCCGGCGCATGTGGCTGGGCGAGGCCGAAGATGCGCCGGCGGCCCTCGACGACAGCATTGGCGAGGCGCTGGACCTGGAACGCCTGGTCGATCATGTCCAGGCCGATCATCTTCCGCATGCCGTGCTGATCGACTGCACCGCCGCCGATGAAATTTCCGCGCATTACCCGGCCTGGCTGAAGCGCGGCATTCACATTGCCACGCCCAACAAGCACGCCGGCGCCGGCGACATCGGGCGCTGGAAAGATATAAATCAGGCCCGCCAGAACGGCTCCCTGTGGCGCTATGAAGGCACCGTGGGCGCCGGGCTGCCGGTCATCCAGACCCTGCGCGACCTGCTCGACACCGGCGACGAACTGGTGTCCATAGAGGCCGTGCTGTCCGGCTCCATGGCGTGGCTGTGCAACAGCCACGACGGGCGCCGGCCGTTTTCCGAACTGGTGGCCGAGGCCCGCCGCCAGGGCTACACCGAACCCGACCCGCGCGAAGACCTGTCGGGCATGGATGTGGCCCGCAAGCTGGTTATTCTGGCGCGCGAGGCCGGCCAGCCGCTGACGTTGCAAGACGTACAGGTGGAAAGCCTGGTGCAGCCCGAGCTTGCCGCCGCGCCCCTAGGCAGGCTGGTCCAGGCCCTGCCGCTGCTGGACAAGCCCATGCAGCAATGGCTGGACAAGGCGCAGCAGCAGGGCGGCGTGCTGCGTCACGTGGCGCGGTTGGACAAAGAAGGCCGGGCCAGCGTCGGGCTGGCCATACTGCCGGCCGACCACGCCTTTGCCCATTTGCGGTTTACCGACAACTGCGTGCAGTTTTCCACCCGGCGCTACTGCAACAACCCGCTGGTGGTCCAGGGGCCGGGGGCCGG
>DATGTG010000096.1:0-7019 GCA_035301965.1 Wenzhouxiangella sp.
CGGCAAGCCTCAAAATATATACTAATTAAGGATCCTCAATATTAAGCACTGGTTCGGTAGCTGTGTCAAGACGCGTGTTATATCATTAGCAATGCCAAATGCCTTAAAACTCAGGCCAGCACCTTGCCGGGGTTCATGATGTTGTCGGGGTCGAAGATGGCCTTGACCTGGCGCAGCAGCGCCAGCTCGGCGGGCGAGCGACTGTAGTGCAGGTCGTCGCGCTTGAGCAGGCCCACGCCATGCTCGGCCGATACACTGCCGTCAAAACGCTGTAAAAGCTCAAACACCCGCGCGCTCAGACCCTTGACCTCAGCGTGGAAATCGACGATCTCACTGTTTTCGGGCTTGAGCACGTTCATGTGCAGGTTGCCGTCGCCCAAGTGCCCGAACCACACCACCTCGAAGTGCGGATAATGCGCCTCAACCAGCCCGTTGAGCGCCTCAAGAAAGTCGGGCAGCTTCGACACGCGCACTGACAGGTCGTTCTTGTAGGGCACATGCGGACTGATTGACTCGCTGATGGCCTCCCGCCAGCGCCACAGATCGGCCGCCTGGGCCAGCGACTGGCTGAGGGTGCCGTCAAGCAGATGTCCGGCCTCCATCAGCTGCTCGAACAACGCCAGCGCCGCGTCCTGGCAGGCATGATCCGGATCGTCAAACTCGATCACCGCATAGTACGGGCAGTCACTTTCAAGCGGAAACTCGCGGCCGGTGGCGACGCTGACGTGCGCCACCGAGCGCCGGTCGAAAAACTCGAAGGCCGACAGCTTCAGCCCGCTTCTGAAACGCGAAAAAACCGGCATGACAGCCTCCAGGCCGGAAAACCCGACCAGCAGCACCGACTGCGCCGGCGGCGGCACGGTCAGCCCCATGGTGACTTCGGTGATGATGCCCAGCGTGCCTTCCGAGCCGATGAAAAGCTGGGTCAGGTCCGGGCCGGTGTTGTTTTTTACCAGGCCCCTGCCGGTGGTCACGATATCGCCGGTTCCGGTCACCACCGTCAGTCCGCGCACCCAGTTGCGCGTCATGCCGTAGCGCAGCACGCGAATGCCGCCGGCGTTGGTGGCCACCGAACCGCCAATCTGGCTGGAATCGGCCGCCGCCCAGTCCACCGGATACAGCAGCCCGGCCGCCGCGGCGCTGCGCTGCAGCTCGCCCACGGTCAGGCCGGCCTGGGCGGTCAGGCTGGGGTCGGCTTCGTCAAGCTCGACAATTTGGCGCATTTTGTCCAGCGACACCACCACCTCACCGTTGGCCGCCACCGCGCCGCCCGACAGGCCGGTGCGCCCGCCGCTGGGCACCAGCTTCAGGCTTTTTTGGCGGGAAACAGCAACAATTTCAGCCACTTCAGAAGTGTTCTTTGGAAACAGGATGACCGAGGGCTGCGCCGGCCAGAAGCGCGTCCAGTCGCGCCCGTAATGGGTCAGCGACGCATCATCGTCGAGCGATTCAATGTTTCTGAAGCAGTCCATGGCGTTATGATCACTTTCTATCTCTCAAGGGGCTATTATCGACATTTTCAAACGCCGCACCCCAGGTTTTTAAATTTCCAAACTTTTCAATTTCAGGTCTAAAACATGGCGCCCAAATATTCCCTGCCCAAGGAAAAAATAAAGTTTCTGCTGCTCGAAGGCGTGCACGAGCGCGCCATTGAGCGCATCGAGCGGGCCGGCTACAGCAATCTTCGGGTTGAGTCCAGCGCGCTGGCGCCGGACGAGCTGCGCGATGCCCTGGCCGGCGTGCACTTTCTGGGCATCCGCTCGCGCAGCCAGATCAGCGCTGAAATTCTGGATCAGGCCGACAAGCTGGCTGCCATCGGCTGCTTTTGCATCGGCACCGACCAGGTCGACCTTGCCAGTGCGCGGCGGCGCGGCATTCCCGTGTTCAACGCCCCCTATGCCAACACCCGCTCGGTGGCCGAGCTGGTACTGGCCGAAATCATCATGCTGATGCGCGGCATCCCCGAGAAAAACATGGCCGCCCATCGCGGGCAGTGGCTCAAAACCGCCCGGGGCTCCAACGAGGTGCGCGGCAAGACGCTGGGCATTGTCGGCTTCGGACACATCGGCTCGCAGCTGGGCGTGCTGGCCGAAGGGCTGGGCATGCACGTGGTTTTTTACGACATTGCCGACCGACTGGCGCTGGGCAACGCCACCCGCCTGGCCAGCCTCGAAGCACTGCTTGAAAGCGCCGACATCATCAGCCTGCACGTGCCCGATACCGACAAGACGCGCGGCATGATAGGCGCCGGCGAGCTGGCCGCCATGAAAAAGGGCGCGCGCCTGATCAACGCCTCGCGCGGCAGGGTCGTTGATATACCGGCGCTGGCCAACGCGCTCAAAAAAGGCCATCTGGCCGGCGCCGCCATCGACGTCTTCCCGCAGGAACCCGCCTCGGGCAACGAAGAATTTGTCAGCGAGCTGCGCGGCATGGACCAGGTGCTGCTCACCCCGCATATCGGCGGCTCCACCCGCGAGGCCCAGCAAAACATCGGGCTTGACGTGGCCTCCAAGCTGGTGCGCTATTCCGACAACGGCTCAACCATGGGCGCCGTCAATTTTCCCGAAGTCGCCCTGCCCGATCACGCCACCGCGCGCCGCATCCTGCACATCCATCGCAACGAACCGGGCGTCATGAACGCCATCAACGGGGTGTTTTCCCGCGCCGGCGTCAATATTGCCGCCCAGTACCTGCAGACCTCGACGGAAATCGGCTACGTCGTCATGGACGCTGAAACCGACCACCCGCGCGGTATCATCAAGGCTCTGGAAACCATACCCGGCACCCTCAGAACCCGTTTTCTGAATCGCCCGGAAGGACACTGACCGCATGACAGACAGCAACAGCGAAAAAATCACCCACAATGAAGACGCCGGCCGCTTTGAAATTGAGGTCGAAGGTCACCGGGGCGTGCTTGAATACACGCTTGAAGGTGATATTGCCAGCATGAACCACGTCGGGGTGCCCAAGGCCATTGGCGGACGCGGCATAGCCGGCGACCTGACCCGGCACGCCCTCGACTGGGCCGAAAGCAACGGCTACCGGGTGCGCGACCGCTGTCCCTACGTGGCGGCCTGGATCAAGCGCCACCCCGACTACCAGCACCTGCTGGCCTCCAATTGATTACGCACAATTGATGACGCAGTTGCCTTGAACCACGTCAGGCCGCAATTGTCCATTCAGCGTGGCCGGCCGCCGTGCGCGGCCTGCACACACCCATCAGGAACCGACAACTGAAAGGAAGTTTGATGAAACGACTTAAATACGCGGCTGCTGCCGTGGCCCTGGCAGCCGCTGCCGGCACCCCGGTCCACGCCGAAGACAGCGCCGACAACAACAAGGCCCACCTGGGCAACTGGGGCATAGAAACCGCCAATATCAGCGACACCGTCAAGCCCGGCGACGACTTTTTCACCTGGGTCAACCAGGGCTGGCTGGACAGCAGCGACATCCCGCCCGGCTTTTCCCGCTGGGGCTCGTTTACCGAGCTGTCCATTGAAGCCGAAGATCGCGTTGACGCCATCATTCATGAGCTGGACCGCGACAATGCCGAGCCCGGCACGCCGGCCCACCAGATTGCCAGCCTCTACGACAGCTACATGAACACCGAAAAGCTCGAGGAATTGGGTATCAGCCCCATTCAGAAGACGCTCGACGAGCTGCTGGCCATCGATTCGCACGAACAGGCCGCCCGCTGGATGGGCCGCCCCGGCACCTCATCCATCGTGGCCGCTTTTGTCACCCAGGACCAGGGCAACCCCGAACGCTACCTGACCTACATGTTCCAGAGCGGCCTGGGCCTGCCCGACAAGGACTACTACACCCGCGACCAGTCGCCGTTCCCGGAACATCGCAAGGCCTATCGCGACTACATTGCCGCCACCTTCGAGCGCGCCGGCGTTGACAACGCGAGCGAACGCGCCGACGCCGTTCTGGCGCTGGAAAAAAAGCTGGCCGACAACCACTGGACGCGCGTACAAAGACGCGACCGGCAGGCCAACTACAACCTGATGACCCCCGGCGAGCTGGCCGAAAATGCCGCCGGTTTCCCGTGGCAGGTGTTTTTTGACGAGCGCGGCCTGGGCGACATAGCAGAACTGGTGGTGGCGACCAACACCGCCGTTTACGCCAACAGCACGCTGTTTGCCGAAACCCCGGCGGCCGACTGGGCCTCCTGGCACGCCTTCCACTGGATCAACAACCACGCACCGCTGCTCTCGCAGGAATATGAGCGCGCCCATTTTGATCTTTACGAAACGCGCCTCAACGGGGTGGACGAGCAGCGCCCGCGCGACAAGCGCGCCATCAACCTGGTCAACGGCCGCCTGGGCGAGCTGGTGGGCAAGATCTACGTCGAACGCCACTTCCCGCCCGAATACCGCGAACAAATGCTGGAGCTGGTGGAATACCTGCGCCGCGCCTTCGACCAGCGCCTGGACGCCCTGCCCTGGATGGACGACGAAACCCGCGTCGAGGCCAAGCGCAAGCTCGAGGCCTTCCTGCCCAAAATCGGCTACCCCGACCAGTGGCACGATTATTCGGGCATCGAAATTGCCGCCGACGACCTGGCCGGCAACAGCCGCCGCATCGGCGAGTGGCAGTGGAAAGACCAGCTGGCCAAGCTCGACGAGCCCATCCGGCGCTGGGAATGGGGTATGACGCCGCAAACCGTCAACGCCTACTATTCGCCCAGCATGAACGAAATCGTCTTCCCGGCCGCCATTCTGCAGCCACCGTTTTTTGACCCGCACGCCGATCCGGCGGTCAACTTCGGCGGCATAGGCGCCGTCATCGGCCACGAAATGGGCCACGGGTTTGACGACCAGGGCTCGCATTCCGACGCCGACGGCGTGCTGCGCAACTGGTGGACCGACACCTCGCGCGAGCAGTTTGACAAGCGCACCGGCCAGCTGGTGGAACAGTACAACGGCTTCGAGCCGCTGGACGGCATGAACATCAACGGCCAGCTCACCCTGGGCGAAAACATCGGCGATTTGGGCGGCCTGTCCATCGCCCACCTGGCCTGGGAAATGTACCTGGATGACCATTCCGACGGCCGGGCCGAAGAGCTGGACGGCTACAGCGGCGAGCAGCGCTTCTTCATGTCGTGGGCGCAGGTGTGGCGCAACCTGTGGGCCAGCGAGGAAGCCCAGCGCAACCGCCTCATCAACGACCCGCACAGCCCGCCCGATTACCGCGTCAACGGCGTGGTCAGAAACATTGACCAGTGGTACGAAGCATTCGATATTGGCGAGGACGACGCGCTGTACCTGGCGCCCGAGGATCGCGTCAGAATCTGGTAGTCCGGGCAGTCAAGAAACGGAGATTGAAAGCGGCGGACCTCCCGCCGCTTTT
Source organism: Wenzhouxiangella sp. (assembly GCA_035301965.1). Lineage (GTDB taxonomy): Bacteria > Pseudomonadota > Gammaproteobacteria > Xanthomonadales > Wenzhouxiangellaceae > Wenzhouxiangella. The sequence continues at coordinate 5,356 of DATGTG010000096.1, forward strand.
TTTTACGCGTCCGTTGCGCGCGCCAGCCCGGCAGCGGTTTCGGTCACCAGCCTCCAGGCCGCGTCCACATGGCGGCGTTCAACCCGGGTCTGCCCCGGCACCAGGCGCAGCGCAAAGCACCCGTTCAGGCGGGTGTGGGTCAAATACAGCCGGCCGTCGTCCTGCAGCGCCGCCAGCAGCCGGCGATTGGCGCGCTCCACGGCCTGTTCGTCATCGCCGGCCGCGCGCGGCCGCCAGCGAAAGCACACGCAGTTGAGCGGCACCGGCGCCAGCCGCTCAAATTGATCGTGTCCATCCACCTGTTGTGCCAGCCACCGGCCGTGGGCAATATGCGCGCGCAGCATGGCCTGCAAGCCGTCCAGGCCAAACGAGCGCATGACCATCCACAGCTTGAGCGCGCGGAACCTGCGCCCCAGCTGAATGCCCCAGTCGCGGTGGTTTCTGACCCGCTCATCGGCGCGCGTGCGCAAATATTCAGGCGCAATTTCAAATGTTTGCACCAGGGTCTTCACGTCACGCACAAAGTAGGCCGTGCAGTCAAAATTGGTCGCCATCCACTTGTGCGGGTTCACCACAAACGAATCCACGTGGCGGGCGCTGCCCAGCATCCAGCGGCATTCGGGCAGCAGCAGCGCCGTGCCCGAATAGGCCGCGTCCACGTGCAGCCAGATGCCGTGTTGATGACAAATGCGACCCATTTCATCAATGGGGTCCACCGCCGTCGAGCTGGTGGTTCCCAACGCAGCCACGGCAAACAGCGGCCGGATGCCCGCAGCCAGATCGGCCGCTGTCATTTCTGCCAGCGCCTGCGGCTGCAGGGCAAATTCATCATCCACCGGCACCGTGCGCAGGGCGGCGTCGCCAAAGCCGGCAATGCGCGCCGCCTTGGCCACCGAGGAATGCGCCTGGTCGGAGCAGTAAATCGAAAAACGCTGATCGCCACAGGCGGCAAAGCCGCCGGACTTGATGGCAAAATCCGTGGCCCGCTCGCGCGCGCTCAGCAGCGCGCACAGCGTGGCCGTGGATGCGGTGTCCTGAATCACGCCCTCAAAATCGCCCGGCAACCCCAGCGCGTCGCGCAGCCAGTCCATCACCCGCTCTTCCAGCTCGGCGGCGGCCGGCGAGGTTTCCCAGCTCATGCACTGAGCGCCAAGAACGGCGGTCAGCATTTCACCCAGCACCGAGGGCCACGAGCTGTTGGCCGGAAAATACGCCATGAACATGGGATGCTGCCAGTGGGTCATGCCGGGCATGAGCACATCGCGAAAATCATCCAAAATGCGCTCCATGGCCTCGCCCTTTTGCGGCGCCTGTGCCGGAAGATCGCCCAGAATTTCTCCGGGCCGGGCGCGCGACCTGACCGGCCGGTCCTCAAGCGTTTCGATGTAGTCGGCCATCCAGTCCACCAGCTGGTGGGCGTGGCGCCTGAAATCGTCGCTGTTCATGCCCGGCCCGCTCTGCGCTAGCGCCCGCTTCGCCAGATGGAAAACAGCAGCCAGATGCCGCCAATGCCGGCGCCGATAAAGCCCAGCGTGCCCAGAAAGGTCAGCCGGGTGGCGTCGCCGCCGGCCTGCACGTTCATGACAATGGCCGAGCCGATGATAAGCGCGGCGGTGACTATGCCCAGCGTCAGGCGGCTGACGGCGTGATCGAGCTGGTTGCTG
>DATGTG010000097.1:0-4214 GCA_035301965.1 Wenzhouxiangella sp.
GCGCGTGGCTGGCCGGCGTCATGCGGCGCGCCGGCATGCGCGCCAACAGCTTTGCCGGCGGCACATCAAAACTGATGGCGCTGAAGCCCGCCCCGGCTGCAACCAGCTGAGCGGCCAAACCGACCGGCGCGGCGGTAGAATCCTGAAAAAGTGCTTGAGCGGGGTGGTGGCAGAATGACAGGCAGCCGTTTGAATATCAGACTTGGATGTGCAGAAGCCGGCTTCGGGCGCCTGGCGCGAATGTTTTTAATGACGCTGGTGGCGGTTGCCCTGTTCGCACTGCCCAGCCCGCCGGCACGGGCGGCCGACTGCAAGCCGGAAGAAACCCTGCGCTGGCGCGGCGGCACCCTGCGGGTTGAAAACGACCTGGTGGCCGGCACCGACAAGAATTACACCAACGGCGTGTCGCTGACGCTGATTTCGCACGATCTGGAAGGCAAGCTGCGCCCCCGCTGCCTGCCTCTGCCGGTGGGCCTGTATGCGCGCCTGCTCAATGAAGCCGACTCGAAATTTTCGGACAAGGCCGGGGCCGAAACCGCCGGCCAGAATCTGGTGGTGCGCATTGGCCAGAATATGTACACCCCCGAGGACATGAAGCGCACCGACCTCATCGAAAATGACCGTCCCTACGCCGGGCTTCTCTACATGGGCCTGGGGTGGAACCGCCGCGTTCACCCCGAAGACCGCAGCTACGAAATGCTTGACCAGCGCGAGCTGACCCTGGGCGTGATCGGCCCCATGTCGCTGGCCCGCGAAGCCCAGAATCTGGTCCACGACATTCGCGGCTTTGAGCGCTTTGACGGCTGGGACAATCAGCTGGGCAACGAGCCGGCCCTGCTGCTGACCATGGAACGCAAGTACAAGCCCTACGTGCGCGGCGCCGTGCATCGCGGCTGGGGCGCCGACGCGGTGGGCGGCTGGGCGCTGCGCCTTGGCAACATAGAAACCTCTGCCAGCGTCAGCCTGGAGCTGCGCGCCGGCCGCAACATTCCCAATGATTTTGGCAGCTATTCAATTCGCCCCGGCGCCGAAAACCGGCCGCCGTCCAGCCTGTCGCGGCTGGCGGAAACCAGGCCGGATTCCAGCCGGGCGCCGCGACCGGGCATTCACGCCTTTTTGAACATGGAAGCCAAGGCCGTGGGCTGGGACTTTTCGCTGGACGGCAACCTGTTTCGCAAAAGCCACAGCGTTGACCGCAAGCCCCTGGTGGCCCAGGCAGCGGCCGGCTTCAGCAGCCAGTGGATTGTCGGCGGCCACGGCATGCGGCTGGCCTTTATGCGGGTGTGGCGAACGCGGGAATTCGGCCAGCAGTCGGAGCGTGCCCATTCTTTCGGCTCGGTGGCCTTCAGCATGGACTTCTAACGGCGTACGCTAACGGGCGGGCGGGAAAAATGGTGGAGCCGAGGGGAGTCGAACCCCTGACCTCAGCAATGCGAATGCTGCGCTCTCCCAACTGAGCTACGGCCCCACGGGGGTGTTTGTGCGGGCATTTTACCCAATTCGCAATGCCTGCACCACACAAACCCCTGTTTGATATCCCCGCCGGCCGCCGCGACGGCTACACTTTCCGTCAGACCCGTGTCCGGAGGCGGTCATGAACTGTGCGCATCCCCAGGCAGGCTGCAAGTGTATGTTCACTCCCGTTGTGCGGCGCTGTAAACGTGCCCGCGCCTGACAGTGCCCGGCCGACCGACGGCCGCAGCGGGCTGCTGCGGCTGGACGATCCGCACGATGCGTTCGCCGCCCGCCTGGCGCTGGTTGAAAACGCGCGGACGTCCATTGATATCCAGTGCTATATCTGGAGCCCCGATCTGACCGGGCTGATGATGCTGGACGCGCTGGCCGATGCGGCCGGGCGCGGCGTGCGGGTGCGCCTGCTGCTCGACGATGTCGGCAGCTTCGACCTGGGCGACCGGCCTTTTGAGCTGGCCGGCGTGGACGGCCTGCAGATCCGGCTGTTCAATCCGCTGGCCTGGCGCCGCCATCTGTGGCTGGGCTATCTGGTCAATTTCCGGCGCGCCAACCGGCGCATGCACAACAAGCTGTTTATTGTCGACGGCCGCCACGCCATTGTGGGCGGACGCAACATGGCCGATGAATATTTCGCGGCCGATTCGGGCCGTCTGTTTACCGATCTGGACGCGCTGGTGACCGGCACTGCGGTCAGCGCCATGAGCGCAGACTTTGAGCGCTACTGGACCAGCCGGCCGGCCATGCCGGTCAGGCCGCGGGGCAGGGCTGCCGACGCCGGGGCCGTGGTTTCAGCCCTGAAAAGGCAAACCAAACGCCTGCTTGAAAAACAGCGCGGCCAGACATTCATGCAGCATGTCCGCGCCTCGGTTCTGTCGCATCCTCCGGACAGCTGGAACCTGTCGCTGGTGTGGGCCCGCGCCAGGCTGATCAGCGACAGCCCCGGCAAAGTCAAGGGCCGCGCCGGCCCCAAGCCGCTGATTGCAGAGCAGCTGCAAACGGCGGTGGGCCTGCCGCAGCGCAGCATTCATATCGTTTCGCCGTATTTTGTGCCTACCCGCAGCGGCGCCAGGCTGTTTGCCCGGCTGGCCCGAAGCGGGGTGAAAGTCATCGTGCTGACCAATTCGCTGGCCGCCACCGATGTGGCTGCCGTGCACTCGGGCTACAGCCGCTACCGCAAATACCTGCTCAAATCCGGAGTGAAGCTGTACGAAATGCGCCGCCTGGACGGCGCGCTGCGGCCGCATTCGGGCGCGCCGTTGAGCGCCGGCTCCAGCCTGCACGCCAAAACCTTTGCGGTTGACGGCCGGCGCCTGTTCATCGGCTCGTTCAACTTCGATCCGCGCTCGGCCCGGCTCAACACTGAGGTGGGGCTGCTGATTGCCAGCAAAACCCTGGCCCGCCAGCTTGAAAACCTGTTTTCCGGCCAGGTGCCGGCGCAGGCCTACAAGGTGCAGCTTGGCCCGCGCAAACGGCTGCAATGGCTGGAACACAACGCCAACGGCCTCACTTGCCACCGCCGCGAACCCGACGTCAGCCTGTGGCGGCGCCTGTGCGTGGCAATTCTTGCCCGCCTGCCCATAGAAGGCCTGCTCTAGCTCAGTTCAGCCGCCATTCGCCCCGATGAAATTCCGGCACTCGGTCAGCCAGGCCGTCGCAGTAATCAAAAATACGTTTGAACACGTCTTTGTCGTCGACCGGATGAATTTCATTGCTGCCGACAAGCAGATAGAAAACACCAACCGAAAGCACCTGGCCGCGCAGGGTCGGGAGAGGTCGCTTGTTGAGTTCATGCAGATCCGGATTCAATCGGCCCTCGTCAATCTCCGGAAAACAGCGCTTGATTTCCGGGCCGTGGGCCAGATCGAAATGCTCGATGGTTTCGGTAAACAAGCCCGTTTTTAACCCATAACGATAGGCGGCACAAGCGCCAAACAGATTTGCAGCGGCTTCTTCATCAACCAGTTTGCGATCGAACTTCATCAAGTAACTGTGCAGATGATACAGCTCGTGAGCGATTGTATTAGCCAGCTCGGCCCACCATTGCCCCGTCCCTTGCTCATCGACAGCATCATCAGCGAAGGGACCATAAAACAGCACGGACAACAGCAGCCTGTCCCTGATCGAGGCTTCGGATGAGTAGTACGAGCCCGGTTCGGAGGCCAGCACTACATCCACCTCGAGCTCCACATCCACCATCGTCAGATAGTCCGCCAGCGTCCTGGTCAACGCATCGGCAAATTCACCAGCACCGGTTTCCAGATACTCGTGCAGTTCATCAAAACCTGTTGACGAGGGATTGGCGGGAAGCAGGAATCGCACTCGACCACGGTCGCCAAGCTCTACCGCCGCAACCTCGGTCGTCTGCTTTATCTCAACCTCATCCGCACCGGAAAACCGACCGAATGAAATAACGTTGTCTCGCCAAAGTTTAATGGTATTGATACCGTTCAACCCATACTGCGACACGGCCTTTCGGGTACTGCGAGCCGAAATTTCCAGTGCGGAACAGCCGACCACTGCCAGGGCAACAACCAAGACAAGCAGCCAAATCACGGTTTTTCTCATTGTTGAGGCCTCTGAGATTGTACGGGCCTGCTGCGACTCCAGACAGGCCCGCACGTTCACCATTACTTGGTCTCGCAACTGCCTCCACAATCGCCCCCGCCCCCTACATACCAGGAGTCGGATGAGCCGGCGATCGTCGTACCCTGATGTTTGAGCTCGGTCACCACCAGATTGAC
>DATGTG010000098.1:0-5327 GCA_035301965.1 Wenzhouxiangella sp.
GCGCGCCGACAGCCCGTCGCTGCTTTTGTACTTGAGCTTGCGCCAGTCATCGACAAAGCCTATGGCGCCAAACGCGCCGGTGGTAAACAGCACGGTCCACACATAGCGGTTGGCCAGATCGGCCCACAGCAGCGTCGACACCAGCACGGCCACCAACACCATGGTGCCGCCCATGGTGGGCGTGCCCGCCTTGGTCATGTGCGACTGCGGCCCCACCTCCCGAATCGGCTGGCCAATCTGGCGCTGCCTCATGTGGCGGATAAACAGCGGACCAATCAGCAGGGACACGCCCATGGCCGTCAGAGCCGCCATCACCGTGCGAAAGGTGATGTAGCCAAACAGGGCCACTTCGGTGACCAGCACTTCTTCAAACAGCCAGGTCAGCATGCGATCTCCCTTGGCGCCAGCCGCTCGACAACTCTTTCCATGCCCATGGAACGCGATCCCTTGATCAGCACGGTTACCCCCGATCCAAATCCCTGCTCCAGCGCCCCGATGAGGGCCTCCATATCATCAAAATGCCGGCCGCCCGGGCCAAATGCGGCCACGCTGGCCTCCGTCAGCGGCCCCAGGCCAAAAAACCGATCAACGCCGTGCTCGCGCGCCGTTCGGCCGGCGGCGGCATGCAGCTGCTCATCTCCGCTCCCCAGCTCGCCCATGTCGCCCAGCACCAGCCAGCGTTCATCGGACGGCATCTCTGCCAGCACGCTGAGCGCAGCGGCCAGCGATCCGGGGTTGGCGTTGTAGCTGTCATCAATCACGCGCCCGCCACCTGCGTGTGCAAGCACACGCAGGCGACCCGGCAGGCTGTGTATTGATGCAAGTCCTGCAGCAATTTCTTCGGCGGGTATATCCAGCGCAACAGCGGCGGCAGCGGCCGCCAGCGCGTTGCAAAAGTTGTGCCGGCCCGGCAGGGCGGCGTTGAACTCAAGGTCTCCGGCCGGCGTGTGCATGCGGGCCACGCCGCGCATGAGAATGCCGGACACGCTGGCACCTGATGCCAGTCCAAAGGTGACTGTGCGCCTTTCACCCGCCATGCGGCGCCACAGCGGTGCGTGTTCATCGTCGGCATTGATAATGGCCGTGCCGCTGTCGGGCAGGGCCTCAAACAGCTCGCCCTTGGCGCGCGCCACGCCTTCCACGCTGGCAAATCCCTGCAAATGAGCAGGCGCAGCATTGGTGACCAGGCCAATATCGGGCCGGGCAATATCGGCCAGCCAGGCAATATCGCCCGGCTTGCTGGCGCCCATTTCGACCACGGCATGGCGATGCTTTTCATTCAGCCGGGCCAGCGTCAGCGGCACGCCCAGCTCGTTGTTGTAATTGCCCTCGGTGGCCAGCACTTCGGCACCGCGCCCCAAAACGGCCGCCAGCATTTCCTTGACCGTGGTTTTTCCGTTGCTGCCGGTCACGCCGATTACCTTGACATTCAGGCTACGGCGCCAGGCGCGTGCAATATCGCCCATGGCGCGCGCCACATCGGCCACCACCAGCTGCGGCAGCCCGTCGTCCACGGGTTGCGCAACCAGCGCCGCAGCCGCGCCGGCCGCGCGCGCCTGGGCAACAAATTCGTGGCCGTCATGCCGGGTTCCCGGCAGGGCACAAAACAGGTTGCCTGCAACCACCTGGCGGGCGTCGTGAATCATGCCGCGCACCTCGGTGTCGGCGCCGCTGAGGCGACCGCCCGTTACTGCGGCCATCTGCGAGAGCAAAAAACGCATCACGCCGCCACCCCCAGCGCCCGTCGGGCGCTCTGTCGATCGTCGCATTCAAGGCGCTCGTTGCCCACAATCTGCTCTGTTTCATGGCCCTTGCCGGCAATCAGCACCACATCGCCCGCGCCACACTCCTTCAGCGCAAAGGCAATGGCATCCGGGCGCTTGCGAATGACCCGCGCCCGCTCAGGATGCGCCATGCCGGCCTGGATGGCGCGCACAATGCCCAGCCCGTCCTCGGTGCGCGGGTTGTCGTCGGTCAGCACCACCCGGTCGGCCAGGTTTTCGGCAATACGACCCATCAGCGGCCGCTTGGCGCGGTCACGGTTGCCGCCGCAGCCAAACACACACCACAGGCGGCCGGCGGTCAGTTCGCGAATGCTCTGCAATACATTTTTGAGCGCGTCGGGCGTATGCGCATAGTCGACAATGGCGAGCGGTTGCGCGCCGCCACCCACCGGCTCCATGCGACCCGGCACCGGCGCAAGCCGGCCCAGACAGTCGGCAATGCACGCCGCCTTGAACTTGCGCGCGCAAAGCTCGGCCACCACCACCAGAAGGTTGTAGATATTGATGCGCCCCAGCAGCGCTGAATGGGCCTCAAAACGCAGGCCGCCGGTTTCAAATTCAACCTCCAGCCCCTGTAGGTCAATGCGGCGCGGGCGGGCCACAACTGCCGCGCGCAAAGCGTTGTCTGCAGCGCCCTGGCCGGCATCCAGCGAATAGCCAACCAGGCGCTGCCCGGCGGCCGGCAGGGCAGCAATTTGGCGCCCGAATTCATCATCGAGATTAACCAGCCAGCGGGCGCTGGAAAACTCCGTAAACAGCCGCATCTTGGCCTGGGCGTAAGCTGCCCGGTCGCCGTGATAATCAAGGTGGTCATGGCCCAGCGTGGTAAAGATCACGCTGCTGAAATCCAGCCCTGCCAGCCTGCCCTGATCCAGGGCGTGAGACGACGCCTCGATGACCACGGTTTTCACACCGCTTGCGGCCATGGCCGCAAGCTGGCGATAAACGCTGAAAATATCGGGCGTGGTCAGCTCGCCCGGCCGGTAGCCGTCGGGCCGGCCGTAGCCCAGCGTTCCCAGCATGGCGCCGTCAAGCGCCTGGGCCAGTAGCCAGGCCACCGAAGTCTTGCCGTTGGTGCCGGTCACGGCAACAAGATCCATGCCCCCGATCAAATGGCCCCACATGCGGGCGGCCAGCGCCGGCAGCTTTTTTGCCAGATCGGGCACGGTCAACGTCGGCACATCCGGCCTTTCATCAGCCAGACTGTAGCCATCGTGCACCACGGCCACGGCGCCGCGCCGGCACGCCTCTTCAACAAAGTCCAGGCCGTGAGCCTGCAGGCCGGCCAGCGCCACAAACACGGCGCCGGGCGTAATCTGGCGGGAATCCAGGCACAGGTCGGTCACCGCCGGCCAGTCGCCGGACGGCATGTCCGCCATGCCTTCAAACAAAACATTCATGGCCATGGTCCGCTCAGTCATGACCGCCCCCAAGCTGCGCCATGAGCAGCTCCGGGTCGTCCGGCGGAACATCAAAAAGCCGCAGGCCGGCCGCCATCACCTGGCTGAACAGGGGCGCGGCGACCTGACCGCCGTAGAACGTGTCCCCATCCGGATCATTGATGATCACGGCCACCACCAGCTCGGGGTCGGACACCGGCGCAAAACCTACAAAACTGCCGATATAGCGGTCGCCATAGCTGCCCGCGGCCGCCTTGCGCGAGGTGCCCGTCTTGCCGGCCACCCGGTAGCCCTCAACGCGGGCGCGCGATCCGGTGCCTTCCGGACCGGTGACGGTTTCAAGCATGCCCGCCAGCTGCCGGGCCAGGTCCGGATCCAGCACTGAATGCGGAGAATTGCCGGCATTGGCAATAAAGGTGGGTTCACGCAGGCGGCCGCCGTCGGCAATGGCCGCCATGGCGCGGGCCAGCTGCAGGGGCGTGACCGACAGGCCGTAGCCATAGGCCAGCGTTGCCTGTTCCAGCTTGCGCCAGCGCTCGTGGTCGCGCAACACGCCCGCCGACTCGCCCGGGAATCCGGTGCCGGCCACCATGCCGAATCCAAAGCGTGAATACACGCTCCACAAATGCCGCGCATCCATGGCCAGCGCCAGCTGCACCACGCCCACATTGGATGACTTGGTCAGCAATCCTTCAACCGTCAGCTCACCAAAATCACGCGTGTCGCGAATGCGGTGGCCGGACACGCTGATCACGCCCGGCGAAGTGTCAATGACCATATCGCGCTGCGCAATCCCGGCTTCCATGGCTGCCGCCACCGCAAAGGGCTTCATGACCGATCCGGGTTCGAGAACGTCGGTGACCGCCCGATTGCGCAAGCCGTCCGAGGCGGCGCGGGTCACCGAGTTGGGGTTGTACGACGGATAACTGGCCATGGCCAGAATCTCGCCGGTTTTGGCGCCCAGCACCACCACCGTGCCCGATTCGGCGCCATATTCAATGACGCGGGTTTTCAGATCACGAAAGGCAAGGTACTGAAGCCGGCGGTCTATGGTCAGATGCAGATCCTGCCCGGGCCGCGCCTCGCTGATCATTTCCACATTCTGGACAATGCGCCCGAGACGGTCCTTGATTACCCGCTTCCTGCCGGGCCGGCCGCGCAGCGATTCGTTGTAGGCCAGCTCCAGCCCCTCCTGGCCAATGTCATCAATATTGGTAAAGCCCAGCACCTGCGCCATTACCTCACCGGCGGGATAAAAACGCATGTACTCGCGCTGCAAAAACACGCCCGGAACGTCCAGCGCCCTGATCTTGTCGGCCAGGTCGGGGTTGATGCGGCGCCGCAGCCATACAAATTCACGCCCGGCGCGCTGCATCAGCTTTCGCTCCAGATCGGCGGCATCGCTTTCAAGCAGCCCGGCCAGCATGGGGATATGATCGGCCGCCTGCAGCAGCTCGCCGGGATGGGCCCAGACGGACTCGACCGGCGTGGACACCGCCAGGGGCTCGCCGGTGCGGTCAAAAACCGTACCGCGCACCGTGGGGATTTCCACCGCGCGCAGGTAATGCGCTTCGCCGCGGCTCTGCAAAAACTCGGTTTCCATTACCTGCAGATTGACCGCCCGCGCCACCACGGCCACCACCGCCAGCAGCAGCACGGCGGCGGTAATCCACAGGCGCATCATCACGCGTCGGGTCATGGAATCACTCATGGCGAAGTCACCAGAATCCGGACGCTTTCGGGCGTGTGCATATCAAGCTTTTCGCGGGCATTGCGTTCAACCCGGCCGGCATCGCCCAGCCAGGCCTGCTCCAGCTGCAGCCGGCTCCACTCAACCCGCGCTGCGTCGCGCTGTATTTCCGCCTGCTGCAGGGCAGAAAAAAGCTGGCGCGACTCCTGCCGCAGCAACACCACACCTATGGCGCTGGCCATAACCGCCAGCGTCAGCACCATAAAAAGCATCCAGCGAATCATGCCGCCACCGGGCCGATCTTTTCGGCCACGCGCAAGCGCGCGCTGCGGGCGCGCGGGTTTTCCGCCTGCTCTTCCTCATCGGCGCGGACCAGCCCGCCCACCAGCTTCAGACGCGGTTTGAAATCCACCGCCACTGGTATGCGTCTGCTGGCCGCCGGCGGCCTGGCCG
>DATGTG010000099.1:0-9113 GCA_035301965.1 Wenzhouxiangella sp.
TCGCGCGTGTCCAATCTGCGCGACGGCCTTGAAACCCGCCTGGAGGACGGCCACGCCAGCAACGTGATTCTGGGCGAAGTTTTTCCGCTGCGCGATTTTCCGCGCAGCCGGGTCAGCGAGCTGGGCATTTACCTGCATGATGAAATCAGACTGTGGCGCGGCGGCCCCACCCTCAGCCCCGGCGTACGCTGGGAATATTACGATCTGTCGCTGGGTCGGGACGCCCTTTTCGAGCAGTCCTATCCGGAAGCCGAAACCACCGAGCTGAGCACCAGCAGCTGGCAGCCGCGCCTAGGGCTGGTCTGGCCCCTGAACGGCTCCATGGAGCTGTTCGCCCAGTATGCCCGCGGCCTGCGCGCGCCACCGTTCAGCGATGTCAACATCGGACTTGAGTATGCCCAGATGCGCGTGCGCGCCATTGCCAACCCGGATCTCAAACCGGAAAAGGGGCGCACCGTGGAAGCCGGCCTGCGCTGGCGCGGACAATCCACCCTGGCCGAGCTGGCCGTGTTCCGCAACGACTACCGTGATTTCATCCAGACCCGCGCACCGATGGGCCTTGATCCGGCCAGCGGTTTCATGATCTTTCAGTCCATCAACCGCGACCGCGTGCGCATTGAGGGCGGCGAGCTGCGTCTGCGCCAGCAGCTGGGCGCGGGCCTGAGCCTTGAACTGGCCGGTGAGTGGTCACGCGGACGTGATCTGAACACCGACATGCACCTGCCCGATGTTTCACCACCGCGCGCCATTGTCGAGCTGGGCTGGGAATCAGCCGATGCGCGGCTGGAATCGCGCCTGATTACCACCGCCACCCGCCGCCAGCGTGCGCTGACCGACAATGACGGCACCGAACTGTTCTCCCCCCCCGGCCACGCCAGTATCGACTGGCTGAGCCGCTGGAATGTGCATCGCGATGTGGATGTCAGTCTGGGCCTGTTCAACCTGGCCAACCGCACCTACTGGACCAACAGCCGCGTGGCCGGACTTGAAAGCGACGATCCCAACCTGCCGCTGCTGGCCGAAGCGGGCCGCTGGGCCATGCTCAACCTGGTGTGGCAATACTGATGCAGCCAGGCCGGCACCTTTTTGCCGGCCCGGAAACAGCTGCGGCCGGTTCAGTCGAACCGGCCGCAGCCTTTTTGGCATCTGACAGGGCTGGCTGATTAGACCGGCAGCGCCACCAGCGGGTTGCCGTACACGGGGTCGTCCTTTTTGGACGCCAGCGCCTTGTCCAGATCCAGGCCCAGTGCCTTGGCTACGCCGGCACCATAGGCCGGATCGGCTGCGTGACAGTTGCGGATGTGGCGGAACTTGATGAATTCCTCCGCGTCGCCCATGGCCCGCGCGGTGTTCTCAAACAGCACTTGCTGCTGCTCGGGCGACATCAGGTTGAACAGCTTGCCGGGCTGCTCGAAGTAGTTGTCGTCGTCCTCGTGGAAGCTCCAATGCTTTGCCTCGCCTTCCAGCTTGAGCGGCGGCTCGGCAAACTCGGGCTGGCCCTGCCACTGCTGATGGCTGTTGGGCTCGTAGTGCGGCAGATCGCCGTAGTTGCCGTCGGCCCGACCGGTGCCATCGCGGTGGTTGCTGAACACCGGGCAGCGCGCCTGGTTGACCGGTACCTGGTAGTGGTTGACGCCCACCCGGTAACGCTGCGCGTCGGCGTAGTTGATAAGCCGATTCTGCAGCATGCGGTCGGGGCTGACGCTGATGCCTGGCACCAGGTTGGCGGGTGAAAAAGCCGCCTGCTCGACATCCGCATGGTAGTTCTCCGGGTTGCGGTTGAGCTCGAACTCGCCGACTTCTATGAGCGGATAGTCGCCCTTGTACCAGACCTTGGTCAGATCAAAGGGGTTGTAGGGCATGTTGGCCGCCTCGGCCTCGGGCATGATCTGAACGTACATCTTCCACTTGGGGAAATCGCCGCGCTCAATGGCTTCGTACAGATCGCGCTGATGGCTTTCGCGGTCGGTTCCGACAATTTCCGCCGCCTCGGCGTCGGTCATGTTTTCAATGCCCTGCTGCGTTACATGGTGAAACTTGATCCAGAAGCGCTCGCCACGGTCGTTCCAGAAACTGTAGGCGTGCGAACTGAAACCGTGCATGTGGCGGTAGCTTTGGGGAATGCCGCGGTCGCTCATGGTAATGGTGACCTGATGCAGTGATTCTGGCAGCAGGGTCCAGTAGTCCCAGTTGTTGCTGGCGCTGCGCATGTTGGTGCGCGGATCGCGCTTGACGGCCTTGTTCAGGTCGGGGAACTGGCGCGGGTCGCGAATGAAAAACACCGGCGTGTTGTTGCCCACCAGATCCCAATTGCCTTCGTCGGTATAGAACTTGAGGGCAAAGCCGCGAATGTCGCGCTCGGCATCGGCAGCGCCGCGCTCGCCGGCCACGGTGCTGAAGCGGGCAAACATTTCGGTTTTCTTGCCCACTTCGCTGAAAATGCTGGCGCGCGTGTATTGGGTAATGTCATTGGTGACGGTAAAGGTGCCAAAAGCACCCGAGCCCTTGGCGTGCATGCGCCGCTCGGGAATTACCTCGCGCACAAAATTGGCCAGCTTTTCATTCAGCCAGGTGTCCTGGGCCAAAAGCGGGCCGCGCGGGCCGGCCGTCAGGCTGTCGCGGTTGGTCGTCACAGGTGCGCCGGCATTGGTGGTCAGGTGCGTCACTGGGCACTTGGATGACTTTTTCGAATCGGTCATGGTGTTCCTCTCCATAAGCAGTTTGAGGGGCAATGCAGATGATGTTAGCAACCGCCAGCCCATACATCAAATTGATTGTTGTTATACAACTAATAGGCACTAACTATATTGTGCCAATCTGTCTTTCCTGAACTTTTACAAGCAGACAGGACAGTCTGCGTTAGGCTGGCAAACATCGACCACACCCCGAAGGCAAAGACATGACCCATCATCGCATCATCATCCTGGGTGCCGGCACCGCCGGACTGAGCGCCTGGAAACAGGCCACCGATCTGACTGACGACGTGGTCATGATTGACCCCGGACCGTTGGGAACCACCTGCGCACGGGTTGGCTGCATGCCGTCAAAGGCCCTGGTTCAACTGGCCCTGGATGCCGAGGCCGGACGCAGCCTGTACCGCAAAAACCTGCTCAGCGGCTCGCCCGGGCAGATTGACGGTGCCGCCGCCATGGCCGAAGTGCGCCGCCTGCGGGATCACTTTGTGGCCGGCCCCATTGCCGCCACAAGGAAAATGGGCGAGCGTTTCATCAACGCCGCCGCGCGCTTTATCGGCCCCGACTCCATTGAAGCGGACGGGCGCACGCTGAGCGCCGATGCCTTCATTGTTGCCGCCGGCACAAAGCCCTTTGTTCCACCCGGCTGGCCCGATCTGGGCGACCGGCTGGTCAGCAGCGATGATGTTTTTGAGCTGACGGACATTCCCGCCCGCATCGGCGTCATCGGCAGCGGCGCCATCGGCTGTGAAATCGGCCAGTCCTTTGCCATGCTGGGCGCCGATGTGCACATGTTTGGGCACGGCGAACAGCTGGCCGGCCTTGTCGATGAAGACATCAACCGGGAAATGCACAGCGCCCTGTCCGAACATCTGACCCTTCACACCAACATGAATGTCGAGCCTGTAGCAACGGACATCGGCGTCGAAATTGTTTCGGCCAGCCAGCGTATTGCCGTTGATCTGGTGGTGGCGGCTACCGGCCGGCGCGCCGTTGTGGATGCCATGGGGCTGGAAAACCTTGGCGTGCCGCTCAATGAGCGGGGGCTGCCCGATATTGACCCGGTCAGCCTGCGGGCGGGATCGGCGCCGGTGTGGTTTGCGGGCGACATCAGCAACATCCGGCCACTTATGCACGAGGCCGCCGACGAGGGCCGGCTGGCCGCCTGGCACGCCCTGCACCCCGATGCGGAATGTCTGGGCCGGCGAACGCCCATGGGTATTGTCTTTACCCGGCCGCAGGTTGCCTGGGCCGGACTGCGCAAAAACGAACTGCCGGACGATGCGCTGACCGGCGAAGCCAATTTCGGCCGCCAGGGCCGTGCCACCCTCATGGGCTACACGCACGGGCTGATGAAAGTGTTTGCCGACGCCCACGGCGTGTTGATTGGTGCGGAAATGGCGTGCGCCGGCGCCGAGCACATGGCCCACCAGCTTGCCTGGCTGATTCAGCAGCGCGTACATGTGGTCGATGCGCTGCAGCTGCCCTTCTATCACCCGGTTCTGGAGGAAGGCCTGCGCACGGCCCTGCACGGCATCCGCCGCCAGCTGCCTGAAAGGGAGCGCCGCCCCGACCTGCCGCTGTGCCGCGACTTTGACCAAAGCATGCCGGGCACCTGACCCGGTCGGCGTTTATTTCAGCGCGTCCAGAAGAGCCGTGCAGACCCGCTCAATCTGCGCTTCGCGCATGCCCGGAAAAATGGGCAGGGACAGGCAGCGGCGGGCGATGCTTTCGCTGTTTTCAAGGCTGCCGCAGCGCACGGACGCATCGGCAAAAGCCGGCTGCAAATGCAGCGGCACGGGGTAGTACACCGCGCTGGCAATTTTTCTGTCGGCCAGGCTTTTTTGCACCCTATTCCGCCGGTCCTCGGGCAGCAGCAGGGTGAACTGGTGATAGACGTGGCGTCCAATGCCGTCCTCATGCGGCAGCTGCACAAGGTCATGACCGCCCAGGCGCTGCCGGTAGGCGTCTGCAATCTGTCGGCGCTCGGCGTTGAAGGCTTCAAGATGTGTCAGCTTGACGCGCAGGATGGCGGCCTGGATTTCGTCCAGGCGGCTGTTGTAGCCCACCACTTCGTGATCGTAGCCATCCACGCGCCGCCCATGGTTGCGCAGCATGAGGATGGCATCGGCCAGTCGATCATCGCTGGTGGTAATCAGCCCGCCGTCGCCGCAGGCGCCAAGATTCTTGCTGGGAAAAAAGCTGAAAGCGCCGGCCAGGCTCATGCTGCCGGTCTGGCGCCCGTCAATGGCGGCGCCGAAACTCTGGGCGCAGTCCTCGACCAGAATCAGCTCATGATCGTTGGCAATGCCCTGCAGGGTGTTCATGTCGGCCGGCTGGCCAAACAGGTGAACCGGCAGAATGGCGCGCGTGCGTTCGGTGACCGCTGCCCGAACCCGGTCGGGGTCGATATTGAAGCTGCGTGCATCCACATCGACAAACACCGGCGTGGCGCCCACGTAGGCGATGGCCTCGGCGGTGGCAATAAAGGTAAACGGCGGGGTAATGACCTCATCGCCAGGGCCGATGCCGGCAGCGCGCAAGGCCAGATGCAGCGCATCGGTTCCCGACGCACAGCCTATGGCGTGGCGTACGCCCAGCCATTCGGCCAACTCATCTTCAAGCGCGCTGACGTTGGGTCCCAGAATGAACCGTGTATCGCGCAAGACGGCGCTTACCGCATCACCAAGCGCCGGTTCCAGACGCTCGTGACCGGCGCCCAGGTCCACCATGGGTATGGGCTTCATGCCTGTCTGCTCAGGGCCACAGGCGATCCCGACTCGACCATGTCGCGGATGCGCATGGCAATTTCAAGCGCGCGCGCGCCATCCTCTCCGCTGACCACCACCGGCGCACCTTCCCGAACCGAGGCCACGAAGGCCTCGATTTCGCGCATGAGCGGATCGTGATCATGTTCGAAAGATGATTCCTCGCGCAGAATTTCGGGCACGCCGGGAAACATTTCCTCGTCACCCAGCCGGTGAATGGCCAGCCCCGAGTTCTGGAAATCGATGGAGATATAGGCTTCAGGCTGAAAAATGCGCATGCGCCGCTCCGACTTGAGGCTGACCCGGCTGGAGGTGACATTGGCCACGCAGCCGTTTTCAAACTCCAGGCGGGCATTGACAATGTCCAGCGCATCGGAGAGCACCGATGTTCCGCTGGCCGCAAGGGAGCTGACCGGGCTTTTGACCATGCCCAGAATCAGGTCAATGTCGTGAATCATCAAATCAAGAACGACATCGACATCGGTGCCGCGCAGCTTGAACGGCGCCACCCGGTGGGATTCGATAAACAGCGGGTTGAGCTCGAAATCGCCCAGATCCATGAATGCCGGATTGAAACGCTCAAGATGACCAATCTGGAAAACCACCCCGCGCTTGCGAGCAAGCTCCACCAGGCTGCGCGCCTCTTCAACCGTGCTGGCAATGGGCTTTTCCAGCAGCACGTGAATACCGGCGTCAAGAAAGGCGCGCGCAATTTCAAAGTGACGGCGAGTGGGCACTGCGATGGACACCGCATCCACCTGATCCATGACCTGACGGTAGTCGGTCAGCGCCCGACAGCCGCAGGTCTCGGCCGCTGCAGCCGCCGCCCGATCGTCAATATCCACCACGGCCACCAGCCGGGCGGTGTCAATGGCGGCAAACTTCTGGGCATGGAAACTGCCCAAATATCCCACCCCTATGACGGCACATTTGGTCAGTTGCATAGCAGACGGTCAGACATCAGGAACTCACTGGCACAGCAGCCGCCATCAGGATCGGCTGCGCGATTTGTATGGCGGAGAGGGAGGGATTTGAACCCCCGAACGGGGCAAGCCCGTTAACGGTTTTCGAGACCGCCGCATTCAGCCGCTCTGCCACCTCTCCATAAAAAACCACGTCCAAAGGCACCCGCCTTCGAACACGAAAAATCACCCGGCGCAGCCCTGCGGGCTGCACGAGGGAGGGATTGACTGCGCGCCCTCCGGGACGCTTGCCCGGCGCTGCGCACCGGGTTGCTCCGTCCGCCTACGGCGGACTGCACATCGAGCTCGCTGGCGCTCGGTTTGAACCCCCGAACGGGGCAAGCCCGTTAACGGTTTTCGAGACCGCCGCATTCAGCCGCTCTGCCACCTCTCCATAAAAAAACCACGTCCAAAGGCACCCGCCTCCGAACACGAAAAATCACCCGGCGCAGCCCTGCGGGCTGCACGAGGGAGGGATTGACTGCGCGTCCCTCCGGGACGCTTGCCGATACCGGGTCGGCAGCGGGCTGCATTATAACCGAGCATGATTTGTGGCCCGGCCCTTATTGCATCCGCAACCGGGGGCGACAGCATCCGTCAGGCCTGTTCAAGCTGCTGCCGCAGCCAGCTTTCAACCGATGCAAGCGCGGCGGGCAGC
The DNA here is from genome assembly GCA_035301965.1 of Wenzhouxiangella sp. Taxonomy (GTDB): domain Bacteria; phylum Pseudomonadota; class Gammaproteobacteria; order Xanthomonadales; family Wenzhouxiangellaceae; genus Wenzhouxiangella. The sequence continues at coordinate 7,082 of DATGTG010000099.1, forward strand.
GCTTTTGCATCGTGGCCGCCCGCCTGGGCAAAGTCGGGCCGGCCGCCACCCCTGCCGCCCACCTGCGCGGCCACGTGGTTGACCACATCACCTGCGCGCAGGATGCCGGTCAGATCCTTGCTGACACCGGCCACCAGGCGCACACCGCTGTCGGCAACCGTGCCCAGCACAATCACGCCGCTGCCCAGCTTGTTCCTGAGCAGATCGACGGTGTCGCGCAGGCTGTTGGCGTCGGCGCCATCAAGCTGTGCGGCAATCAACCTGACACCGTTGATATCCACTGCCTGCGAAACCAGATCGGAGCCCGCCGCAGACGCCAGCTGGCCCTTCAGGCGCTCCAGCTCCTTTTCAAGGCTGCGCGAGCGTTCAATGAGCTGGTCGACCCGCTCGGTCAGTTTTTCAGGCGAGGTCTTGAGGCGAACCGAGGCCCGGCGCACGGTATTTTCAAGAGCCTGCAGCCAGTCTATGGCCAACTTTCCGGCCACGGCCTCGATGCGCCGCACGCCGGCCGACACGCCGCTTTCAGAGGTGATCTTGAACAGCCCGATGTCGCCCACCCGCTCGACATGGGTACCGCCGCACAGCTCCATGGAAAAATCTCCAAACCGCAAAACGCGCACGGCATCGCCATATTTCTCGTCAAAAAACGCCAGTGCGCCTTCCTTGATGGCTTGGTCAAACGCCATTTCCCTGATTTCCGCAGGCGTGTTGGCCTGGATTTGGTCGTTGACCAGCTTTTCTATGGCCGCCAGCTCGTCCTGAGTCACCGGCTGCGGATGCGAGAAATCAAAACGCAGGCGATCCGGCGCCACCAGCGAGCCTTTTTGCTGCACATGGCTGCCCAGCACTTCACGCAGGGCGGAATGCAGCAGATGTGTGGCTGAATGGTGGCGCACGATATCGGCGCGCCGGCCAGCGTCAATTGATCCTGAAACCCGCTCACCGGACTTGAGCGTACCGCTGTCCAGGCGACCAAAATGACCGTGAAACGCACCGCCAAGAAAACGCGTGTCGCTCACCTCAAAGCGCGCGCCGTCATTTTCGAAAACGCCGGTGTCTCCCACCTGGCCCCCGGATTCGGCATAAAAGGGGGTGCGGTCAACAATCAACACCGCATCCTGTCCAGCTTCAATCGCACCAGCGGGCTGCCCATTGACCAGAATGGCCAGCACCCTGGCATCGTTGACAGTGCCGTGTTCATGGCCCAGAAACTGCGTGGGCTCAATTTCGGCGGCCAGCCCGGCCGGCATGATGTCGGCCCCACCAAAGTGACCGGCGGCCCGTGCGCGCTCGCGCTGCGCTTCCATCGCCGCTTCAAAACCGGCTTCGTCCAGCGTCAGTCCGCGCTCGCGCGCAATGTCGCGGGTCAGATCAACCGGAAATCCATAGGTGTCGTAAAGCCGGAACACCACCTCGCCCGGTATTTGCTTGCCGGACAGTTTTCCAATGGCTTCTTCAAGAAGCCGCATGCCCTGGTCCAGGGTTTCACCAAAGCGCTTTTCCTCGCGCGCCAGCACGTCAACAATCTGCTGCTGCGCAGCTGCCAGCTCCGGCCAGGCGCTGCCCATGACGTCGACAAGCGGCGCCACCATGCGGCTGAAAAATAGCCCGTTGCAGCCAAGCTGGTGGCCATGGCGAATGGCTCTCCGGATAATGCGGCGCAGCACATAGCCGCGTCCTTCGTTGGATGGCAGCACGCCGTCAACAATGAGAAACGCGCAGGCGCGGATGTGGTCGGCGATCACCTTGAGTGAATTCGAGCCGATTTCGCTGGCGCCGGTCACCTTTGCCGCTGCGGTAATAAGGTGTTTGAACAGGTCGATGTCGTAGTTGGAGTGAACGCCCTGAAGCACTGCCGCCAGGCGTTCCAGGCCCATGCCGGTATCCACCGAGGGTGCGGGCAGCGGCGTCATGCTGCCATCGGTTGCGCGGTCATACTGCATGAACACCAGATTCCAGATTTCGACGTAGCGGTCACCGTCCTGGTCGGGCGTTCCGGGCGGTCCGCCTGGCACGTCGGGACCGTGATCAT
>DATGTG010000100.1:0-7972 GCA_035301965.1 Wenzhouxiangella sp.
TGGGCGTCACCTACGCCATCGGCCTGTGGCTGGTGGGCCTCAACAACGCCGTGGCCATCGGCATGATTGCCGGACTGGTCAGCTTTGTACCCTACCTGGGCGCCATCGTTGGCGCCCTCCTGGCCGGCACCACCGCCGTCATCCAGGACTTCAGCCTGCCGTTTCTGCTGTCGGTGGCCGTGGTCTTCGTTGCCGGTCAGCTCATAGAAAGCTTTGTGCTCACCCCGCGCCTGGTCGGCGACCGCATCGGCCTGCACCCCGTGCTGGTCATCTTCACCGTCATGGCCGGCGGCCAGCTGTTCGGCTTTGCCGGCGTGCTGCTCGCCCTGCCCGCCGCGGCTGCCGGCACCGTCATCGTGCGCTTCGGCTACAACAACTACAAGCTCAGCCGGGTTTACCGGGCCGAGGATAAAAACAACCTGCAGGACTGAGCAAGCCTTCCGCCTGATTTTTTCTGACCGCCAAGCGGTCGCCGCTCCGGCTTGAAACTTTCAGTGAGATTGTGTTAGTTATTGATAGCTGGCCCGAAACCGGGCCGCACCCCTCATTCTTCAAAGCCCCCCAACGAGGATTGAAAATATGAAACTCAAGTTTTTGTCTCTTGTGACAGGCCTTGCCGTGGCGCTGTCAGCGGCTGCCCAGGCCCAGCTTCCCGAATATGCGGACATTGAACTGCAGGCCCGCAGCAACCTGATCGTCAATGACGATGGCTGGAACGTGCCGCCAGGCACTTCATTTACAAGCATTACGCCTGCAATCAATGACGGTGCCCAGGTTTCATTTACAGCAGGCGTGGTGCCAGAAATCGGCAACCCCGACAATGTTCAGGTTGGCATCTGGCTGGGGGGCCAGGGTGCGGGCGAATTTGTAGCCCTGCACGAAGAGCCGATCGACAACATTGCGAACAAGCCCGGCATCAACAGCACAGGCGAGCTGGCCTACTACACCAGCCAGGGTTTTGGCTCATACACCCTGTGGCAGTACGATCCGGATACCGCGTCCTCCGACCCGGTCAACCTGCTGCCCAGCAGCCCGAGCTCTTTCGGAAACATCAACATTGATGATGACGGCAATATCAGCTTCAAGGCCAAATTCGGACTTGGTGACGGCATTGCCCTTGCTGACGACAACGGCGTGCAAATCTATGCCACAGACAGCAATGTGGACAGCAACAGCCCCTATGTCTACATTTACTCGCCCGACGGCAACAACAACCGTCAGATTGCAGTCAAGGTCAGCACCATTGACTACAACCACAACGAGATCCGTCTGTTTCACGGCCCCGATGACAGCGAACTGCTGGTGGCCGACAAGGCAACCGATCCGGACTCGCCCTTTGCCGGCTTTGACAACGGCCTGGCGCTCAACAACCACGGCGATATTGCCGTTATCGTAAACCTCGACAGCGACAACACCCGCGCAATCTACCGGTTCAGCCCCTCCGATTCGGGCGTGGTGGCCACCGAAATTGCCCGCGTTGACTCCGAAGGCCCCATTCTGGAACTGGACTTCTTTGCGCCGGCCATCAATGACGACGGGCTGGTGGCCTTTCGTGCCCGCGACGAAAATGGCCAGGCCATTTATGTCGGCAACGGCGATGACCTGACGCGCGTGGCCGGCCAAAGTGACGTGGTGGACACCGATTTGGGCGTCGGCCAGATTGGTCAGCACGACGACAGCCCGATTTTCAGCGGCGCGCCAGCCATCAACTCGGCCGGCGACATTGCATTTGTTGCCGGACTGCATCCCGACGGCGACAGTCAGGTGGAATGGGGCACCGGCGTGATGGTGGCCTATGCCGAACAGGATGATGCCGAAGACGGCATCTTCCACGACCGCTTCGAAGCCGGCCCCCAGCCGTTCGAATACGCCTACGATGACGGCGCCGGCAACACCAACCAGGGCCCGTCATCCGCCTTCGACCCCGACATGCTGTGGGGCAACTATTTTGCCGTTGAGCCCGGTGGCGAAGTCATCACGCAGATCTCAGTCGCCTTTGGCCCCACCTTCCCCTCCCTGGCCAACGGCCCGGTCAACTTCTGGCTGCTGGAAGACAGCGATGCTGACTTTGATCCGCTCAACGCCACCGTGGTCACCCATGTCCAGGCCACGCCGGATACCGTCAACGATGAATTCTTTACCGTCGACATCCCGCCCACCGAAGTACAGGGCGCATTCTTTGTCGGCGCCAGCGCCAAACTTCTGGGCGGACAGGATCGACCGGCGCGCGTTGACACCAACAACTCCGGAGAAAACTCGTGGTTCTTTTATCACCCCGACATCACCGCCGTCATCGACAACCTGGCCGACGCCGAATACCATCAGACCAACGATGAAACGCCCGCATTTCCCGGTGCTTTTATGGTGCGTGCCACAGGCATCCCCGTCCAGTAACAGGCACATGATCCGTATATGACCATGACTGCCGGCTCAAGCCGGCAGTCTTTTATTTACAACCCCGGCACAATCACCGAACGTGTGCGGCCGCGAAATGCCGACAGGTCGTCCAGGCGGGCGTTGATTTTTTCGGCATCCAGCGGCAGCCGCTCGGCGATCACGCCGTCAAAGTCCAGCCGCCCCTGGCGGGCAAACTCCATCAGGGTAACCAGCTCGTCGCGCAGATGATCGGACACCCCCAGAATTTCCAGCTCGCGGCTGATGACCGTCCCATAGCTGTCAGTCAAAAAAGGTTCGTTGGTAATGCCCACCAGCGCCAGCCGGCCGTGAACGCCCAAGGACGCCAGCGCCTGCTGCTGGGTCAGCGCAAGGCCGGCGCATTCCAGCGCGATATCCACGCCGCGCCCATCCGTCAGCGCATGAATCTGCTCCTGCGGCAGGCCGTCAGCCGGGTCAACCGGCACAGCGCCCAGGCGCGCTGCCGCGTCCAGCTTTTCACGGTCGATATCCACCGCATACACCCGGGCCGCGCCGCCAATGCGCGCCAGCTGCACGGCCGACAGCCCCAGCCCGCCGGCGCCGAACACGGCCACCCGATCGCCGGCCGCAGCGCGCGCCCGGCGCAGGGCGTGAAACACCGTGGCCGTCGAGCACATCATCACGGCGGCCACTTCAGCCGCCACCCCGTCGGGCACCGCAATGGCATTGACCGCGGGCACCACCACATACTCGGCATAGCCGCCGTGCATGTCCTTGCCCAGCATGCGCACCGAGCGGCAAAACTGCTCCTGCCCACGAATGCAGAAGTCACAGCGCCTGCACGACGCCAGATAATGCAGCGCCACGCGCTCGCCCGGCTGCAGCCAGTCAACGCCCGCCCCCAGTGCATCAACGCGCCCGGCCACTTCATGCCCGGGCGTCATGGGCATGAAAGCCACGCTGCCCACCCCGTCACGATAGTGAACATCGGAATGACAGACCCCGGCCGCTTCCACCCGCACCCTAACCTCACCCGACCCGGGCTCCGGGCGCGGCAGCTCGCGCAGGACCAGCGGGCGTTCCGGCTCAACAATCTGAACGGCTTTCATTTTTTCTCCAGGGGCGGGCGGAAAGAAAGATTAACATCGCAGGCTGACCAAATTGCACACTTGCCGGCCCTGACGATAATCGCGATACTGCATCGTGCACATATCTCTAAAAGATGATGAAATGAGAAACATATCAACACTTTCTCGTTGTCTTCTCATTGCGGCCACGGCGCTGATTTTGAGCAGCTGCGCAGCTGTCCCCCTCAAAACCGCGCTCAAGTTGCGCAAGCTCGACACCCCCGCCCTGACCAGCCTGAATCCTGCAGATCTTCAGATCAAAGTTACCCTCGACAACGACGTTGGACTGTTGCTGGACCATACCCGCCTAAACCTGAACCTGACCAGAGACGGTCGGGAATGGCGCTCCACCGACATTCATCTGTCACTTTTGGGGCGCAGCCTTGATGAACACTCAGCAGGCCTGTTCAGAGCGGCCGTACCGGTCAGCATCTGGCATCTTGAATTGTCCGAAAAAGGGCTGGATCAGTTTCGCGAAGCCCAGGAATTCATGCTTACAGGCGAACCGGATGGCGGCGAGTTTGGTATCGCTGTTGCCTACAAGCTGCCGTCGGATGAAATCGGCTCGTTTACAGTCAAGGCCGATCTCAGGCTTTACGCTGATGAGCCCTTCATGTCATTGATCAAACGGCAAACCATCAAGGTTGTTCCCGCTGCAACTGACGAGAGCACAACACCCTGACGCCTACCAGGTCGAAAACCCGGTGGCTTCGCCCAGCCGGTACCACCAGCGGTGCAAAAGCCCGTCGTCGGCATACTTTTCATGACGCACGCTGTAGCGCCGGCCGGCTTCGTTGGCCCAGGTTTCATCAAACCAGTCAGCCGCCAAACGCATGGCCGGCTCGTCGGCCGGCGCCGCCCACTGCACGCTGGTTTCCAGATTCAAATCCGCCAGGTTGCGGCGGGTGAAATTGGCCGAGCCAAGCAGCATCGACGCCTGCCCGTCCGCCTGGTGCAGAAGGAATTTGGCGTGGCACTGTTCGCCGTGGGTGTCGCACCAGCGCACGTCCACGCCGGCCCCGACCAGCTCATCGGCCACCGACCGATTGGGCACGCCGTTTTTCTTGCGCCCGAACGCGTCCTCGTTGGGGTCGAGCAGAACGCGCAGTTCTGCACCGCGCCGCTGCGCCGACTTCAGCGCCGCAATCACCTTGCGGTCGGACAGATAAAACATGGCCAGATCCAGCCGATCGCCTGATTCGGCCCCGTCCAGCATGTCCAGCACCGCCGCGCGGATTTTGCCCTCGGTCAGCACCCGCAGCCGCGACGGCTCATCACGCCCCAGGGAACCTTCCGGCATGGCCGACGGTAAATCCATGTCATCCACGTCCACGCCGGAAAACGCCGCCACCGCCGCCTCGCTGGCCAGCACGTCCAGCGCCGCCGCGCCGGAAAACCGCAGCGCCACGTTGTTGTGCGCGCTGCTGGCATCGTGCGGATTGGCCGATGTCACCAGCGCCTGCCAGCCGTCACTGTCGTCCACCACCAGCGTCTTGCGATGATTGGCGCGAAAATTCAGCAGCGCCAGCCAGCTTCTGACCGTCACCCGCTCGTCGTCAAACGGCCCGGGCAGCCAGCCGCCGTCGGCCGAATTGCCCAGCCAGGCACAGCACAGCGCCCACGGCCCCGACCACGCCGGGTTGGACGCCCGCAGCCGCGTCAGGCCGGTTTCCACCACCACCGCCCCGGCCTCTTCCAAACGATCCAGGTGCCCGGCACGCACGCCGCCGTACACCGTGTTGACCGGATCGGTCACCAGCAAAACACGCAGCCCCGGCACCTGCGCCATGCGCTCCACCAGCGCCGCCGTCAGCTCCTCACTCAGCGGCCGCAGCGCCCCGCCCTCATCACCGCCAAAATCATTGAACAGAAACATGTCGGCCACGACCAGCCGCTGCGCGCCGCCGATCATGGCCAGAATTTCATCAAAAATAACCTGCTCGCTGCGCCGCCGGCCCTGCCCGTCAACAAACGTGCGGTCGGCCAGAAAACTCACCTCCGCCGCCGGCCGCCAGGGAAATTCAGCGCTGATCCCCTCGGGCAAGGGCTTGCCAGCCTGCCACAGCCCGCTGCCCGCCCACACCAGCAACACGGCCGCAAGCAGCTTGTAGCGAAAGCGGATTTTGGACATGCAAAAATTCCCAAGACAGCCGCCCCGGGCGGCAAAACCGCCATTCTTGCCGCATTGCGCCCCAAGCACAAGTGGCCAACAGCCACCCATGCAGTATCATTCAGTCAAACAACCGAATCCGAAACCGACAGAGGGAAGACACATGAAACTGCGCACCGTACCCGTCGTTCTCATTCTCCTGGGCGTCCTGCTGCTGCTCGACAACCTCAACATCCTGCCCAACCTCGGCCGCCTGTTCGAAGTCTGGTGGCCCGTCATCCTTATCGCCGCCGGCGTGGTGATGATGACAAGGCGGTGAGGCTTTAGTCGCGAAAGCAAACGTCATGAAACGCGTGAAGCACGCAGGCTAAAGCGGCCGGATCAGACAACTGGAATCTTCGCGGTCACTCCAAAGGCTCGAAACAGCAACACAGGGGCGGAGTGTGCGAGCAACCTGTACCCACTCATCGGCCAGCCGCTCAAAACTGTGGCCTGCATCTGAAAATCCCATTCGCTTGCACCTGGCAGAACAGCCATCGTAATATTGACGACAGTCACAAACCGCCCAAGCTATAGTCGACGCCATGGAACACAACAGAGCAAACACGCCCCGAACACCCGTGTCTGGCATCAGGGTTGTCTTTTTTGCAGCAGGCATTGTACTTGCAGGCCTGCTTTCAGCATCCGCCATCGCAAAGGATTCAAACATGCATAACCTGACCGCCAAGGGATCTTTTTCAGTTCAAATGACACCGCAAAAGGAGCTTGACGAAACCCGGGGCGTAAGCATCAAGCGCCTCTCCCTGGACAAGACCTATGAAGGCGAGCTTTCGGCCACTGGCCAGGGTGAAATGCTGACAGCCACCACGCCCGTGCAGGGTTCAGCCGGGTATGTGGCCATCGAAAAGATATCAGGCACTCTTGACGGAAAGTCCGGCAGTTTCGTGGTGCAGCATACCGGAATCATGGGCATAGGCGCGCCGGCTTTGGATGTCACCATCGTTCCGGACACCGGAACCGGTGAGCTCACAGGCATCTCGGGAAAACTGAAAATTGATAATCAGAACGGGCAGCACACTTATGTCCTGCAGTACGCCCTGCCTCAAGAATGAAACAAGGGCTGCAAATGCATCAGACAGGAAAACGCTGTTCAAAATCTTATTGCGCGAACAAGCCAATAAACAAAGCTGTTCCAGACAGCATCAGATCATTTTTCAGAGAAAACACCACCGACTCCGGGCAACCAGCAATTCAGCATTTATGGCAATTTAAGCCGACCCCTGAATAATCAGTTTTAGCATTTTCCTGCTCATAAACATCAAGCATGAACAAGTCTTCCAGAACAGATCGTTTGGCGGCATTCGTTGCGGCACTGGTGGGCATGCTTGCCCTGTTGGTGGCTGCATATACAGCCTGGATTCAGCGCCAGCAAGTCAGAGCCGAAGTATGGCCCTCTCTTTTATGGATGACCATGGACTCCGAATCCCGCTATGTTTGGATGAACAAGGGGATGGGCCCGGCCCTGGTGAACTCTGTGGAGGTTATGGTTGACGATCTTCCGGTGAGCAGCTGGAACGACGTGTTCCATGCACTGCAGTTCGAACCGGCCGACTATGGAACCAGCACCCTTGCTGACAACGTGCTTGCCCCCGGCGAAACGCTCCCCTGGCTGGTTTTCAAGAAGCATGAAGATCTAACTGAATTCAGAAGCGCAGCCAGTGACCGCGTGCACTATCGGGTCTGCTATTGCTCGACGCTTGGAGACTGCTGGATAAACGACAGTCGCGTGGGCTCCGGAAATCCACGCCTTGAGACCAGGGCATGTCCCAAGGCGGCTGACCAGGTTCTTTTCGAAGATCACTGACAAACTGAGGATCAGGACAACAAGCATGCTGACTTTGCTGCTACTTTTTGCCTCAGTAATTTCCGGCTTGACAGGTGGGGTTTTTTATGCCTTTTCAACCTTTGTCATGCGCGCTCTGGAAGACCAGCCTGCCGCTGCAGGCATTGCCGCCATGCAGCGAATCAACGTCACCGTTCTTACTCCTTTATTTCTTGGTCCATTCTTTGCCCCCGCCATGCTTCTTGCAACGGCAGCTTACCTGGCTCGTTCGGCCGGTCACTTGCTGACTTTCATTTGGCTGACACTCTCATTGCTGCTGTATATCGTCGGCTCAATTGGTGTAACCATATTTTTCAATGTTCCACGCAACAACAAACTTGCATCGCTGGCACCGGATTCTGATGAGGCTGCAGCCTACTGGCCAATCTATATACGGGAACACTGCTGTCCCATAAACAGCTGAATAAGAAGGCCTGATCTCAACCTGTTTGGTATAATTGAATTGTCCATAAACAA
>DATGTG010000101.1:0-4317 GCA_035301965.1 Wenzhouxiangella sp.
AGAACCTGGCAATCGCGATCGGCAAATTCACCGGACAGGTCGCTGAAAGCCTTGATTTCGGTCGGGCACACAAAGGTGAAGTCCTTGGGATAGAAAAACACCAGCTGCCACTTGCCTTCATGGGTCTTGTTGCTGATATCCGCAAAAGCGGTGTCAAGCTCGGCACTGACCGCAGCCTTCAGATTATATTCCGGAAACTTGTCGCCAATTGTCAGCATATTCTTTTATCTCCTGATAAAGCCACTGAGTGAATAAAAACGGAGCCCGCCACTGGCGCGCTCCGCAACATATGATCAGGGCGACCACCCTCATTTTCAAATTGATTGTTTTTATAAAGTTGATAGCTGGCAGCTATAATTGAAGGCATGAACCTTCGCATGCTTAAATATCTTGTGGCCCTGGATGAATTCCGGCACTTCTCGCGCGCCGCCGAGCACTGCCACGTCAGCCAGCCAACGCTGAGCTCGCAAATCCGCAAACTTGAAGGGCTGCTTGGCACCATCCTGGTCGAGCGTCATCCGGGGAGAATCATGCTGACCCCGACGGGCGAAAAGGTCGTGGCCCGGGCCCGGGTGATCCTTCAGGAAACAGAAAACATCCGAACCATCACCTCAAGGGCCCGTGATCCCAACAGCGGCACGGTGCGCGTCGGCATTTTTCCCACACTGGGGCCCTACCTGCTGCCGCACGTCATACCCGCACTGAGACAGGCGTATCCACGCCTGAAGCTGCGTCTTGTCGAAGAAAAAACCGCCACCATCATCAGCAAGCTCGGAGACGGCAAGCTGGACGCGGGGCTGCTGGCCCTGCCGCTGGCCGAGGACTGGCTGCACCGCCGCAGGCTTTTTGAAGAACCGTTCATGCTGCTGGCACCGGCCCACCATCCGCTGGCCAAAAAAGACGCTATTCGAATGTCCGATCTGGCCGATGAGGAGCTGTTGCTGCTTGAGGACGGGCACTGCCTGCGTGACCAGGCGCTGGAAGTATGTCAGCTGGCCGGCGCACACGAAGAGGTGGATTTTCACGCCACCAGTCTGGAAACGCTGCGCTACATGGTGGCTGCCAATGCCGGCATTACCCTGATGCCGGTGCTGGCAACAAGGCCGCCGGCCGCCACCGCTGAAAACTTGACGGCGCGGCCGTTTGAAGAGCCGGCGCCGCGGCGCAGCATTGCCATGGTGTGGCGCAAGACATCGGTCATGGCCGAATTTCTTGAAGAGCTCGCCAGAGTCTTTGCCAATATTGACCCGCAGCTTTTGTCCAGCACCGCAGCTGACAACAAGCGGGCAGACTCGGCCTGAATCACTCCCGCGCCGGCTCCGGGCTGACAAACACGTCGTCAGCGGCAGCCGTCAGCCGCTCAAACCGGTCTTTTGATATCCGATACTGCCAGGGCGACAGTCGGGCGTCTGCGGCCACTGCATCCAGTTCGGGGCCGGGCGGTTCCGGTGTGGCGCTGTTTTCGCTGTCCTCATGCTCGGGCGCGGGTTCATCTTCCTCTGAAGAGATATGAAAATGAACCCAATAGCCCGCGTCATCTGAAAACAGGCGGGCGGAAAGCACCAGCCCGTCACGGGTGCGGAAAATGCTTTCAACCCGATCTTCAGGCACCAGCGACTCATCGTGAGGGCGCACGTCATCCATATTGAGCCTGGCCAGGGCATCGGCAATTTGCCGCAGTTCCCAACCCGCTGCCGGTTCCCTGTCGTCCGGCACGCCAAGCACCACCCACAGTTCGCCGTTTTCATCGCCGGGCCGCAGTTCAACGGTTTCAGCGCCGGGATGACCAATGCTTACCGCGCTGATGTCCGAGGCCGGAATGTCCATGATGGCGCGCTCAAGCCAGCTCAGACGGTCATCGGCAATCTCAATGTTGCGATCAATCAGCCAGACCTGGCTGCTGTCTTCAAGGCGGATATAGCGCCCGATCCCGGCCGGGTCCTGCTGACCCACAACCACCCCGCCGACTGAACTGCCCGGAAAGCGAACAGCCACGCCGCTGCCGTCTCCACTTCCGGGTGCGGCAACACCCAGCCTGGCGTGCCATTCGGCCTTGCCGCTGCGGGGCTCCGCGCGCCGGGCGCGGGCCAGATTTCGCAACAAGTCGTGAACGCGGGCAAAATCAGCCTCATGGTCGTGCTTTTCGCGCAGCCGCCAGCGCTGGCGGTCGCGGTGCAGACTGGCAACCGTTTCGCCGCTGCCGCCCACAATCTCCAGTTCATCGACATCATTGATCACATCGGCCAGCCCGGGCACGGCTGCAGTCGGCTCGTGACTGCTTTCATCACCGCCCCGGTCCCGGCCGGTGATGAACACCAGACCAACAGAAGCAATCACGGCCAGCGTCAGGACAGCCAGTGTTTTTCTGTTCATGGTGCGGCGCTCCTCGAAGCGGCTGCACGACGGCGCCTGAACACCAGCAGGCCCAGCGCAAAGGCAGTCACCACAATGGGCATCAGGGCAATATTGATGATTTTCAGCCGCGTTCCCAGCGCCTCTATGCGCGCATCAAGCTCGTGTCTGACCTGGCGCAGCTGGCGACGGATTTCCAGTCGCTGGTCCATGAACCGGTTGAGCTCCGCCTCCTGCTCTTCAGTCAGGATGCTCAGATTGGTGTCCCCCCGTGCTTGCTGAAGCTCGGACAGCCTCTGCTCGGTTTCACGCAGCTCGGCCTCAAGGCGCTGCTCTGTGGAGCGCAGATCCTGTTCAGCCTCGCGGCGCAGCGAATCCACCAGCGTAAAAGGACGGCTCGATACGGCCCGCGAACGAATGCTGATCAGCGCGGCATTGCCCAGCAGGTTGTCAATGGCATTGATCACGAAATCACCGTTGCCCGCAAAGGGCTCCAGCAAGGTGGTGCCAAAAAACTGCTGGCGGCTGACCCAGAAATGATCGGCCAGCATATCTGTGTCGGCCACGACAATGGCATTCAGGTCATATTTTTCGCCCTGTTCGGGCTGCATATACGCTGCCTGCCCGCCAAGACGCGCTGCCAGCACATAAAGCTCGCCGGTGGCCCCCATCTGGTCCAGCAGTTCGGCCGGGTCCTGAAGGAACTGCAGCCGGCCCGTGTCCAGCAAATCGGCCCGGCCGCTCGACTGCAGCAGCGGCTCGAACGTCAAACTGTTGTCATCGTCCAGCGCCAGATGGCCTGCCGTGGCGACATTGACCGCATCCAGCTCACCGGTGATCACGTCATCGGAATTCATGTTGTCGGCCGTCACGCCCAGAATTCCGGCGTGGCGCACTGTGCCTTGCCCCTGCCCCAGGCTGATCTGCAGGCCAAGACCGGCATCGGCCACAAACCGGCTGGAATCAAGCTTCAGTCCCCAGGCATCAAACAAAAGGCTTAAATCGGACGCTCTGTCCATGCTCATGGCGGCTACAGGATCGCCGGCATTGTCCGGCTCGGCACTTTCCGCCCACGGGTCGACAAATGCCAGCAGGCGGCCGCCTTCCGCCAGGAAGTCCTCAATGCCCTTGACCAGATCTTCGTCAAGGTTTTGCGGATGCACCAGCACCAGCACGTCCATTCCATCGGGAAGGGAATCGTCACTGGCGGACACCGACCTGACGTCAAAAAGCTCGTAAATTTGATCATGAATGGCCCATGGCGGCTGAGTCTGGCCGGTTTGCATGTCAAAACCACCGCCCATGCCCAGTCCGTCCAGCAAACCGACAACCGGCTTGTCGGGCCGGCTGAGCAAATAGATGGCGCGCATCAGCTCATATTCCAGAAGCTGCTCGCGGGCGGGCGACAGAAAGGGCAAAACCTCCAGCCCGTCAATCATGTTGGTGCCGATAATTCCCAGGTACAGGCTGTCGTCAGCGCGCCCGGTGGGCACCGCCTCCAGCCCGTAGCCGTCAGCCCGGTCCTCGGCCTCGCTGAAGGGCGCGGGATCAATCCGGTTGACCACCAGCTGCCCACCGGCACGCTCGGACATTTCGTCCAGCAGCTCCTGTACCCGGCGGGCAAAATTGCGCACCATGGGGAAATCGGCGCTGGCATCCTCACTGAAATAAAAATTCAGCGTTACCGGCTCTTCAAGGCCTTTGAGAATATCCACGCTGCCGCTGCTGAGCGTATATAGACTCTGTTCGGTCAAATCCACGCGCATTCCACGAAGCGCTGAGCCGGAAATGATGGTCAGGGCCAGAAAAAGAACCGCAAGCAGCAACAGGGAAGAAACACTGTAAAAACTTCTCATGGTCCTCAGCCCGCCTTTTTCAGTTCGAGAATAATGCGATTGGCCGTTAGCCAGAAACCCGCGACCAGGGCAAAAAACACCAGGTCCCTGAGATCGATGACGCCGCGGG
>DATGTG010000102.1:0-2647 GCA_035301965.1 Wenzhouxiangella sp.
AAATACTGGATGGATGCCAGTACTTCTTCTTCCTGCAGCAAAAAGGCATCGCCCAGGTTCTGGGTCCAGTCCAGATCTTCATCCATGCGCGCCAGAAGCTCGGGGAAGGCGGTCAGCGCCTTGACGCTGGGATCCCAGTCAAAGCCGTCAACAGCAGCCACGGCATCCTCGCCGCGCAGGTCGGGATGTTCGCGCGACCAGCGCGCCGCCTGAATAACCTCCAGTGGATAGGTGGCGGCAATCAGCAAATGCGACAGCACGCTGTCGGGATACAGCGCCACCGGCGCCAGCATGGCGTCAATTTCGCCCTGGCTGAACAATTCATTGTCAGCAGCGGCCGAGACGGAACCGCCGAGCATCATGCCAAGCGCCACCGTCAGTGAAAGAATCAGCGTATTGAGCTTTTTCATGGCTTGTGCCTCCTTGCGACAAGCAGTATCGCGTGGTGCCTTTATAGCGCACGCTGCCTGAAGTGAGCCTGAACAACTGTTAGCCCAAAGCTGTAATGCCTCTTTGCAAAAAGACCGGTGTTCCCCTCCCGGCCATTGCAGGTCGGGACAAGCGACGAACGGCGACCGCCAGGGCGGGTGTTCTTCGGATGGCCCAATTTTTTTCGCACGGCGTTTGAAAATGGACGGAAATGATATAACATAACCAGCGGAACAACGAAATACTCCTGCCAATATATCCTTGTCATGCTGTCACTGCCTGTGCGCCGATTAAAATCATGGTTCCCGCTGTGTCTGGCCGCAGCTCTTGTGGCAGCTCAACTGCTCGGCGCGGCTCATCTGGCTGCTCATCAATCCGGCGGCGACAGCGATGCATACATTGTTTGTGCTCACGCAGGCCAGCTTGATTCAGCGGCGCTGGACACGATTGCTGCCGCGATCGAGCCGCAGCCTTTCGTGTTGCACGAAACCGGCAAGGCATCAGCTTCGCACGGCACACCCACCATTGAACTGCAGGCTCGAGGTCCGCCCTCTCCGGAAAAGATTCTGCCGGCAATCCGGCCCTGAATGAATCCCGGCTGGTCCCCATTGGGGCCGGCTCATCAATTTCTGGAGAAAACCGATGTACAAACGCATACTGCCGGCAGCATTGCTGCTTGGCGCCGCTGCGCCGCCCGCACTGGGCCAACTGACCGATGGCGCCGAGTTCAACCCGGCCATCAGCCTGACGCTTATGGGCCAGTATTCCAATTATCACGGAGTGGATGAACTCAGCCTGCCCGGCTTTCAGCTGGGCGGCGAAGCCGGCATGCCCGATTCGGGCTTCAGCCTTGATCACAGCGAAGCGACCATGTCGGCCAATGTTGATCCGTATTTTTTTGGCCAGCTGACCGCTGCCTTGTCCACTCACGGTGACAACACTGAAGTCGAGCTGGAAGAAGCCTTTATCGAAACAACATCCCTTCCGGCCGGACTGGGCCTGACCTTTGGTCGCTTTTTGTCGGGTATCGGCTATGTCAACAGCAAGCACAGTCATGTGCAGGACTTTGTTGATGCGCCGCTGCCGGCGCAGGCCTTTCTGGGCGGCAGCTACTACGATGACGGGGTGCGCCTTGAATGGGTGGCGCCTGCAGCCCTGTTTGTGGAAACAGGTGCCGAGGCCTTGCGTGGCGGCAGCTTTCCGGCCCAAAAAAGCGCTGGCTCCGGCATGGGTGCCTATAGCGTATTTGTGCGCATAGGGGGCGATATCGGCATTCAGCACAACTGGCGGGTCGGGCTGTCGCGACTGTGGACCCGGCCTGAAGGACGCACCGGTGGCCACAGCCACAGTTATGATCATGATCACGATCAAGGCCATGACTATGGCTTTAGCGGCTCAAGCGACCTGAATATTGTCGACATCACCTGGAAATGGGCGCCAACCGGCAATCTTCAGAACCGTTCGCTGACGGTTCAGACGGAATATTACGACCGTGACGAAAGCGGTCGCCTGACCGGCCAGGATGCACATGAGATCACCGACTACAGCGGCCGCCAAAAGGGGCTGTACGCCCACGCGGTGTACAGATTCAAACCGCGCTGGCGCACCGGCCTGCGCTATGACCGTGCAAGCAGCAACAACCACGGCTCGGATGACGCGCTGCTGGCGGCTGCCGGGCTGTCTGATGCCGGCACCGCCGCCACGCGCTACAGCGCCATGCTGGATTTCTCACCCAGCGAATTCAGCCGGGTGCGCCTGCAGTACACGCGCAACAGACTGCCTGATGATCGCGGCAATGCGGTTTTTCTGCAGTACATCATGTCCATCGGCGCTCACGGCGCCCATCAATTTTAAGGTCATCACCATGCATATATTCAAATGCGCGGCAGTTGCCGCACTGCTGCTTTTTTCTCACATGGCCGAAGCCCGGCTGCAGATATTTGCCTGCGAACCGGAATGGGCGGCGCTGGCAGAAGAGCTGGGCGGCAGCCAGGTTGTCAGTTTCAGCGCCACCAGCGCCATGCAGGACCCGCATCATATCGAGGCACGACCCGCGCTGATTTCGCGTCTGCGGCGCGCAGATCTTGTGGTTTGCACAGGTGCCGGCCTGGAGGCGGGCTGGCTGCCCATGCTGCAAAGACGCGCCAACAATATGCGCACGGCCCCCGGAAGCCAGGGGTATTTCGAGGCGTCCGCGTTCGTGGAGCTCAGGGAAAAA
>DATGTG010000103.1:0-12559 GCA_035301965.1 Wenzhouxiangella sp.
GTCGCTTCGGCACGATAGGCCAGGCCCTTGGCGTACAGGCGCGTGAACAGCCACTGCTCCCAGCGGTAATAGTCCGGATCGCAGGTTGCCAGCTCGCGCGACCAGTCATAGGCAAAGCCGAGCCGCTGCAACTGGCCGCGCATGTACTCGATGTTGCTGCGCGTCCAGCGTGCCGGTGGCACGCCATTCTTGATCGCCGCATTCTCCGCGGGCAGACCGAACGCATCCCAGCCCATGGGCTGCAGCACCCGGCGTCCCTGCATGCGCTGATAGCGGGCAATCACGTCGCTGATGGTGTAATTGCGCATATGCCCCATGTGCAGACTGCCCGACGGGTAGGGGAACATGCTCAGGCAGTAGTAGCGCTCGCCGCTGCCGGCATCGGCCCGGTGGGCGTCCCGCTCTTCCCAGAATTGCTGAATTTCCGGCTCCAGTTGGCCGGGGTGATAACTGTCGCTCACCTTTGTCACTGTTCCTGTCGTTGACTTGTATAAATGTCAGGCGCCGCCGAAGCGGCGCCCGGCTGCTCTGCGACCCGATCAATCAGTCATCATCTTCATGCTCATCGTTGTTGTCATTGTCATTATCTTCCTCCTCGTCGGCCTTTTCGGCCAGGCGCTGCCAGGCTTCATCGGCGCTTTCCCATGCATTGCGGGCTCTGGCGCTGGCGCCTTCCCATACGTCATCGGAAAACTCCAGCGCCTCGTCCCAGGCACGCCGGGCAGATTCACGCGCCTGTGCAGCGGCCTCATGCGCCTTTTCCCAGGCGTCGCCGCTGCTGTCGCCGGCGGCCTCCAGGGCGGCTTCCGCCTTGTCCCGCGCTTCTTCGGCAAGCTGCTGTGCACGCACCCAAACACGTTCGTGAGCGGCCTCCTCATCGGCTTCAGGGCCGCGGCTGATCAGGTCCTCAAGCTCCTTGCGGGCCTGTTCACGATTCTCTTCGGATTCGGCGTAGGCTTCAGCAGCCTTTTCACCGGCCTTTTCCAGGCTCTCGGCCGTCCGGTCAAAAGGATCGCTGACCTCCTCCGGCTCATCCGGCTGGCAGGCGACCAGAAACAGCGCCAGCAGCGCAATCAGTATGTAACGCATCGTCCATGCTCCTCGGTTTGTCAACACCACCCCTTGCAGGCTTTATCGTACCTGCATTCGATCATGCGCAACAGTCCGGGGAATTCAGCCGTACACAGACTCGAGCCAGGCCCATATGGAGCGCAGCCCCTGCGCTTCGCCGCCGGCGGGGCGGCCTGGGCGATCGGCCAGGTTCCAGGCGTAGATATCGAGGTGGTACCAGTCGATGCCGTCATCAACAAAGCTGTCGAGAAACAGCGCGGCGGTGACGCTGCCGGCAAACGGCGTGCTGCCGGTGTTGGACAGGTCGGCAATGGCCGGCTGAATCTGCTCGCGGTAGGGTTCGAACAGCGGCATGTGCCACAGCGGATCCTCAAGCGCAAAGCCAAGGTCCTGGATTTGCCGCCCGACTTCTGTGTCGCGGGCGTACAGCGGCGGCAGATCCTCGCCCAGGGCCACGCGGGCGGCGCCCGTCAGGGTGGCAAAGTTGATGATGCGCTCCGCGCCCTCCTCGCTGGCCAGCGCCAGCGCGTCGGCCAGCACCACCCGCCCCTCGGCGTCGGTGTTGCCAATTTCAACGCTCAGCCCCCTGCGGGTTTTCACGATGTCCGACGGGCGGTAGGCGTTGCCCGATATTGCATTTTCCACCGCCGGGATATAAACCCGCAGGTCGACGTCCAGGCCGAGGGTCATGATGGTTCTTGCCAGACCCAGCACGTGGGCGGCTCCTCCCATGTCTTTTTTCATCAGTACCATGCCGCTGCCGGGCTTGATATCAAGCCCGCCGGTGTCGAACACCACGCCCTTGCCCACCAGCGCCAGCGCGGGCGCATCCGCCCGCCCCCACTGCAGGCGAATCAGCCGCGGTCCGCGACTGGACGCCTGGCCCACGGCCTGAATGGCAGGAAATTCATGGGCCAGCTCGTCGCCCTCGAATACCCTGAATTGGGCGTTGTGCTGTTTGGCCAGGCGCTGCGCTTCTGCCGCCAGCTCGGCCGGGCCCATGTCCATGGCCGGCGTATTGACCAGATCACGCACCCAGAACATCGAACCGGCCAGGGCCTCAAGCCGCTCCTTGTGGCCTGGTTCAACAACAAGCCTCGCCGCCGGCTTGCTCACTGTCTTGTAGCGGTCGAAACGGTAATGCCCCAGCGCCCAGCCCAGCGCCAGCCGCTGGCGTTCATCATCACCAGCCTCAGTTGCAAGCCGGTAGTTTCCCGGCGGCAAAACGGCCGGCAGGTGAGCCAGCGCCCACAGCCGCCCGGACGTGCTCCGGCCGGCCAGCACCTGCGCCAGCTCCCCCTGTTCGTCCGGAATCAGCGCATGGGTGCCGGCAGCGGCGTCAAAGCCGCTGTTTTCCACCCAGCGGCGGGCGGCCTGACCGGCACTGTCTTTCCAGGATTCAAGACTTTCTGCATCAAGGGAATGAACGGGGATGGCGTCTTCGGCCGAGGTGGTATACATGCAATCTCCAGCAAAGCTTTTAATTTGTCGCTTGTAACTTGCTTAAGCTGCCCATGATAAATCGACTGGCATTCGCGTGCGGCCCGGTGTGCGGCCAACGGATTCAGGTCGGGCGATGACGGCGCCGGCCGATCAAGGCAAACGGCGCCTTGATGATTTCATACACCATCAGGGCAAGCACGATGCCTGCGCCGGTCCAGATCAGCGCCGGCGGGTCGAGCGGCAGGGCCGGTGAAAAGGCTTCCCAGGCGCGCTGCGCTATATCGCTGTCGCCGTGGCGCAGCAGCGCCAGCGGCTGCAGGGCGGCCGGCGTGGCGGCAATGGAATCGAACGCGGATTCAAGCTCGGCCACGCGATCGGCAAAACCGATCACGGCCTGGCTGCGTTCGGCCGTGGTCAGCTCGGGCACCAGAATCCCGCGCTCAACCAGATCAAGGGTGCGCCGCGCCTCGTCAAGATGCCCGCCCAGGCGCTGCAGATAGGCCTGGACAAAAGCCGGTGCCTGCGACAGCGACATGCCGCCGGCGGCCCCGCCAAGCGCGCTGCCAACATTGTCCAGCTTGCGTCCTGCCCAGCTCATGTCCGGCGTCCGTCAATCGCTCTCGGCAGCCACAGTCAACTGTGTCGCCAGCCAGTCGGCCAGTTCCTCGAACACTTCCTCCAGCGCCGTTTCCATGGCGCCAATGCCGGCATCCAGGGACTTTTCGCCAGCCGGTGTGGCAGACGCCAGCCGCGCTGTGTCCACAAGCTGTCCGCCGGCGTCAAGCAGGCGCGCAACCAGCCGGATATCTGCGCCCAGGCGGCCATTGTTGTCCACCAGCTCGAAGCGACGCACTTCAAGATCAAGTCGGTAGTCGGCCGGCAGGCTGCCGTATCGGCCCGCGACGGCAACGCGCTGGTCAAGATATTCCACCGCCAGCGTCTGCAGCAGATCGGGGATGCCGTCGGCCCAGACTGCACCGCTCCACGGCTTGAGTGCACGCCCGTGGCGCACCAGAATGCGGCTTGAATCACGTGCCCGGTCGGCTTCGGGCCGCGTCAGCGCCAAAACCGGCGCATACACCTGTCCGGCCGGCAGCGGCGGCATTTCAATTTCGGGCGACAGCAGTCGATACTGGCGGGGGCCGCCGGTGATGCTGCAGGCGGAGACAAGCAGCATCGCAGCTGCAGCGAACGCAAGGGCCACCGAAATCCGGCCGCTGGCCTGCCAGGGATTCATCATGGTTTGTACTCCTCGGGCTGGTGCCCGCCAAACAAAAAGCCGGCCGGGTCACGCTCAATGCGGCTGATCAGCCCCGAAAACCGTCTCAGCAGCTGGCGCAGCTCGGTGACAGTCGGCCCCAGCGGCGTAATGACCGACTGGCCAAAACCGGCTGCGGCCTCCTCGTTGCTGGCCACAATGCGATCAACCCGTTCAACGGTTTGGGCCAGCTGGCTCATGGCCGACTGCAGCTGATTGGCCGCCTTGGGGAAATCCTCGGCCAGGGCCGGCTCGAGGCTTTCAAGCGCCTGTGAAAACTCCACCGTCACGCTGCGCAGATCCTTGAGCAACGGCGTCAGCTCTTCGCTGCCGGCGTGCAGGTTTTCAACAATTTGCACAATGCGGCCGCGCTCGCCCGACAGGGTGTCGGCCACTGCGCTGATGCTTTCCAGCGTGACCGAAACCTGTTCGGCGTTCTCCTCGCTCATGAACTCAAGCAGGCGCAGCATCACGTCGCTGGCGGTGCTGGCAATGTCCTCGGATTTGTCTATCAGGCGCTGCAGGCCGGACTCTTCGGCAATGATGATCGCACGGCTCTTGCCCGAAGCTGGCTTGAGCGCCGGGCTGTCTGGGCTGCCGCCGCGCAGCTGAATGCTGGACACGCCGGTCAGGCCGTTGACCGCCAGCCGCGCAGTGGTGTCTTCGCGCAGTGGCGCCTGCTCATCCAGGTCCATGATGGCAATGACGCGCCCGGGATCGCTCGGCGACAGTCTTAGATCGCGAACCGTGCCCATTTTGATGCCGTTGTATTCAACCTCCGAGCCGGCACTCAAGCCGCTGACCGGCTGCAGAAAATGCACTTCCAGCTGCTGCCACTGCGAATTGCTGGCCCAGCGCGATGACCACAGCGCACCAAAGACCAGCACGAGCGCGCCGATCAGGGTAAAAACCCCGATCAGCACATGATTGGCCCGAGTTTCCATTCAAGCGTCTCCTTCAGGCCTGCGCCCGGCGCACCTGGCGCGCCCGCGGCCCGTGAAAATAATCCTGTACCCACGGATGATCGAAACTCTCGACTTCATCCAGCTTGCCGATGGTCAACACCCGGCGCTCGCCGATCACGGCAATGCGGTCACAGATGGCATAAAGCGTATCAAGATCATGGGTGATCAGAAAAACCGTCAGCCCCAGCGCATCCGCAAGGGTTCTCAAAAGATCATCAAACGCAGCCGCGCCTATCGGGTCGAGCCCGGCGGTGGGCTCGTCAAGAAACAGCAGCTCCGGATCAAGCGCCAGCGCGCGGGCCAGCCCGGCCCGCTTGCGCATGCCGCCCGACAGTTCGGACGGATACTTGTCAGCGGCATCATCCGACAGACCGGCCATTCTGATTTTAAGCGCGGCCAGCTCGGTGCGCAGGGCGTTGCCTATTTGACGCTGGTGAGTGCGAATAGGCACCTCCACATTCTCGCCCACCGTCAGCGATGAAAAAAGCGCGCCGTCCTGAAACAGAACGCCGGTTCGGCGACGCAGCCGGTCCAGGCTGGCGCCGCCGGATTCGATGCGCTGGCCCAGCACTTCAATGGAGCCGGCCTGGGGCGGCCGCAAGCCGAGTATGGAGCGCATCAGGACTGATTTGCCGCTGCCTGAACCGCCGACGATGCCCAGGATTTCCCCGCGCCGGATGTCCAGATCCAGCCCCTGGTGGACCACCTGCGGCCCGAAACGGTTGACCAGGCCGCGCACGCGGATGACCGGGCGATCTGTCTGCGCGCCGCTCACCAGCCCAGCTCCATGAAGAAAATGGCCGCCAGCGCGTCAATCACGATGACCAGGGTGATGCTTTGCACCACAGCCGAAGTGGTGCGCTCGCCGACCGACTGAGCGGTGCCGGTGACCTTGAAGCCTTCCAGGCAGCCGATGACTGCAATGACAATGGCAAACAGCGGCGCCTTGATCAGGCCGACCAGATAGGAACGCAGGGTGGCCGCCTCGTGCAGGCGCGACCAGAACAGCTCGGGCTCGATACCCAGTGCCAGAACGGACACCAGCATGCCGCCGACAAAGCCGGCAATGGTGGCCATGAAGGCCAGAACGGGCAACATGACCAGAAGCGCCAGCAGGCGCGGCAGCACCAAAAGCACGATCGGATCCAGGCCCAGGGTGCGCATGGCATCGATCTCCTCGCGCGATTTCATGGTGCCAATCTGGGCGGCAAAAGCACTGGCCGTACGCCCGGCAAGCAGAATGGCTGTCAGCAGCACACCAAACTCGCGCAAAAACGCATAGGCGATCAAATCGATAACAAACAGCAAAGCGCCGAAATCACGCAGAACGGTGGCGCCCAGGTAGGCCACCACAGCACCGACCAGAAGCGCCAGCAAAACGGTGAGCGGCAGCGCGTTGAGCCCGGTTTGCTGCATATGAAAAACCGTGGCCGTCACCCGCCAGCGGGCGGGACGAAAAACTGTCGCAAACAGCCGCGCCAGGGTCAGGCCCAAAAAGCCCAAAAAAGTGCGTACACCCTGCCCTGCACCGGCTGAAAATTGACCAATACCGGCCAGCCACCGCTGCCAGACGGGCAGTGCGGCCATTTCTGCACGCTCGCCAGTCATTGAGCTGGCCACGGCATCAAACAGACGCTGCTGTTCGGGTCTTAGACTAACCGCCCCGGGCTCCAGCGCGAGCACATCGGCGGCACGCAGCAGCAGCATGGCGCCGGCGGCATCCAGGCTGTCAAGCGCCGTGGCATCAATGCGGCGGCCCCGACCGCTGATGTTGTCAATCATGCGCTCGATATCGGCCGCACGATCAAGCTGCCAGCAGCCCTGGGCCTGCCAGCAGTCATTGTCGCCTTCACCACGAAAGAACCGGGGCGTTTCGGCCATGTCAGCAGCCGCCCTGCCGGCAGGAGCCCGAAGACTCAGCCAGACACGGCGACATGCGCGTGGGCTGGTTTGTTGTGCACATCCCGTCTACAGATTTCGACTGCGTTCATTATGCGCGATTTGGCCCCGCAATATTTTCAGCATGACCAACACCTGTTGCGACAGCCCTACAGCCTGATCCGGTAAACCTGACCGCGCCGGCGAATATCGATGACCAGGGTGTTTTCACCCAGCGGAAACAGCGCGCGCAGCCCGGCCAGATCCTCGATACGCTGCGCGTTGGCCGCCACAATGACATCGCCGGCCGCCAGGCCGGCGCGGGCCGCAGCCGATTTGCGCTGCACCGACTCAACCAGCACGCCCGACAGGCGCGCATGATCGCCCAGGCTGATCAGCTGGGCGCCGGCCAGCCGCTCGTCCAGACGATGGCCTGAAATGCGCGCGTCAAGATCCTCTACCAGAGTGACCCGCGCTGATTGGCTTTTTTTGCCGCGCACATACTCGACCTTCACGCTGCTGTCGACCGGCAACATGCCTTCGATGCTGCGCAGCCCGCGGGCATTGTCCACCCTGTTGCCGTTGACTGAAACGATCACATCCCCGGCCTTCAGACCCGCTTTGGCGAGCACCGAATCGGCTGTCAGCGTGGTGACGACCGCGCCCTTTTCGGCATCCACCGACAGGGCGGCACGCAGCTCGCTGTCCAGATCCTGAACTTCGACGCCAAAGGAGCCCCGCCGCACTTCGCCATGCTTGATCAGCTGATCAAGAACATGGGCCGCCGTGCTGGCGGGAATGGCAAAACCTATGCCGACATTGCCGCCCGAAGGGGTGAAAATGGCGGTGTTGATGCCCACCAGCTCCCCCCTGAGATTGAGCAGGGCACCGCCGGAATTGCCGGGATTGATGGAGGCATCGGTCTGAATGAAGTTCTGGTATTCCAGCCCGCGCAGGCCACCGCGCCCCAGCGCCGAGACAATCCCCGAGGTCACGGTCTGGTCAAGCCCGAAGGGGTTGCCGACCGCCAGCACAAAATCACCCACGCGCAGCCGGTCCGACTCATCCAGCGGCAAGTCTGAAAGATTGTCGGCCTCTATGCGAATGACGGCCAGATCAGTGTCGGCATCGGCGCCCACCAGCTCGGCGGCATGCTCGCGGCCATCGGCCAGGCGCACCGCAATGTCATCGGCATTTTCAATGACATGGTTGTTGGTGAGCACATAGCCCCGCTCGGCGTCCACGATCACGCCCGAGCCGAGGCTCTGCTGGACGCGCTCGCGCGGGACGCTGCGAAATTCGAAAAACTGGCGAAAAAACGGATCGTCCATGAACGGGCTGGAGCGCACCTGCACGCGCGTTCGGGTGTGCACGTTGACAATGGCCGGCATGACCTTCTCAATCACCGGCGCCAGGGTCGGCAGCGCCTGACCTTCAACGGCAGCCGGAAGAGCAGCTTGAACGGGCTGGATCAGCATCGTTGAAAAAATCAGAACAATGGACGTCGACAGTATTTTTGGCATGAAACAAATGCTCACTCGTGGATCTCGTGCGCTGCCTTTGACTGACAGGCCGCAATCGGGTTCAGCCGGAACGGGCTTGCATTCCGGCCCGAAACCGGGATGATATATGCGCAGCGCACAATTATGAACAGACTGAGCCAGCAAGTACTGAGAACCGACGTGACCGGCATGCCGCTGGAGTGGCTGGGTTGCGAGGATGCCGTGCGAATGATTGTGCTCGGTCACGTCAGCTACTCGCTCGGCAGCGTGCTTTACCGGCTGCAGGGTGGCACCAATGCCAGCACCGGCTGCCGCACCCGCGTCCCGGTCAACGCCATCATCGCCACCCACGGTGCGCATCCTGACGCCTACCGGTTCTACGAACGCTACACGCCGCCTCTGTCCAACCGCGCCCTGTTCCGCCGCGACCAGAATCTGTGCCTGTACTGCGGGCAGCACTTCAGCCGCGGCGATCTGTCGCGCGACCACGTCAAGCCGCTGGCCCAGGGGGGCGCCGACACTTGGGCCAACGTGGTGACCGCCTGCAAGGGCTGCAACAACTTCAAGGCATCGCGCACGCCCGAGGAAGCCGGCATGCAGCTGCTGGCCATTCCGTTTACGCCCACTCACGCTGAATATGTCTATCTGCAAGGCCGGCGCATTCTGGCTGACCAGATGGAGTTTCTGGTGGCGCATTTTCCGCGCAACAGCGTGCTGAGAAAACGCCTGACACAGACCGCCTGATGAATCGCGCTGACCACCCTGTCCGGCCGGAAACGGCCTACCTCGTGGATGCCAGCATTTACATTTTCCGCGCCTGGCATACCCTGCCCGACCAGTTTGTCGACCCGGCCGGCAGGCCAACCAACGCGGTTTACGGTTTTGCCCGCTTTCTGTGCGACCTGATTGAAAAAACCGGCGCCATGCACGTTGCGGTGGCCTTCGACGAATCCATGACCTCATCATTTCGCAATGAAATCTGCCCCGATTACAAGGCCAACCGCGACCCCACCCCGCCCGCGCTGCTGCAGCAGTTTGCCTGGTGCCGCGACTTGAGCCGCGCGCTGGGCCTGGCGGTGTATTCAGACGGCTGGTATGAAGCGGATGACCTGATTGCCTCATTGGCCGCCGGCTGCAAATCAAGGCAGCAGGCGGTGTGCGTGGTCAGCGGCGACAAGGACCTGGCCCAGGTGCTGGATAGAGGCGACTGGTGGTGGGATTTTCCGCGCCGCCAGCCGATGAACAAAAACGACGTGTTTGAGCACTTTGGCGTCTACCCCCACCAGATTGCCGACTTTCTGGCGCTGGCGGGTGACTCGGTCGACAATATTGCGGGCGTGACCGGCGTGGGCCCCAAGACAGCGGCCCGCCTGCTCAACCACTTTGGCAGCCTCGATGAAATCTACAGCCGGCTGGATGAAATTGCCTGGCTGCGCTTTCGCGGCTCAAAAACCCTGGCCGCCAAGCTGCGCAAGGACGAGCCGGCCGCGCGGCTGGCGCGCCGGCTGACGGGCCTTGAGGAGCAGATTCCCGAACTGGCCGACAACGCTTCGATCAGGCGTCGCAGGCACGATGCAGACGCGCTTGATGCGCTGCTGGATGCGCTTGGCTTTGGCCGCCCGCTGCGCGAGCGGCTGCATCGACTGGCTGTCAATCAGTCCTGACCACCTTCCTTTTCAGCGGCCGCCGAAGCGGCCTGCGACTGGCGAGCCCGCTCCAGCAGCTCCTCGCTGGCCGGCTGATCCCGGGCTTCGGATACATCCACTTTCATGATTGGAACATCCGGCAGGTCATCAACCGGTTTTCCCTTGCCGTCAACGTGCTGCCAGTGGCTGGCCGCCAAAAAGTACAGGTCGGGACCGTCCATGACGCCGAATGTGGGCGTATCAAACTCTTCAAGGGCGGCCGCCAGCGGCGCGATTGAGGTAACGCCCAGGCCGTCCCTGCCCAGCGTCAGGCGCATGAGGCGCTGCGGCGCAATGGCGTTTTGAATCACCACCAGGTGATTGTCCCACCAGAACAGGCCGTCAATGCCGCCCGCGTTGAGCTCGTCCGGAATGGCCAGCTGCCAGGCCTGCTGACCGCCGGTGGCGTCAATGACCATGATGCCCAGTTCATAATCGGATACATACAGCAGACTGTCATCGGCGTTCAGGGCCATGCCGCGCAGGCTGGTCAGGTTGGGGTGGCCGAAATACAGCGCAACTTCATCCGCATCGGGATCAAGCCTGTAAATGACCGGTGACTGCGTGTCGGCGGCAAAAACACGGCCGTCTGCGGTCACCACCAGCGACCCCAGCAGGTTGCGGCCGCTGCCCACGCTGACCGGGTAAGATTTCTGCAGCTTGCCGCTTTTCAGGTCCAGTCGCAGCAGCGCGCTGTTGGCCGCATCGTCCTCCTTTTTTCCCTGAAACTGTCCCACCTTGCCGGTGGCCACCCACAGGTGATCACGTTCGGCGTCCACCGCCATGCCAAAGACGGACGTCAGGCCGTCCACGGTTTCGGGCGAGGCAAAACGCTTCCATGATTTGCCGTCATCATCGCTGACCAGAATGAGCCCCTGCTGGACAGTGCCGGCAAACATGCGCCCGCTGCCGGCATCCAGGGCCAGGGCTTCCGGCATGGCATGTTCGGCCGGCAGGGTGGACCAGGTTTCCGCGTTTCCAAACGGCTGCCCGGCCTGGGTCATCAGGTCGTTGAGGTAGTCGTACAGGCGGTGCTCACGCAAGGGCTCGACAGCATCAATGCTGTCCCAGTCAACCGTCAGACCCTGCTGCTGCATGCTCAGCATCATCTCAAACGCCTTGTCCAGGTGTCCCAGTTCAGCGTTGCCCTCCACCAGATGACGCATGAAATCCTGGTTGAAGGGGCGCAACTCGTGCAGTTTTTCTGTGGCCGCCACCCAGTTTTCGGTATCCTTGTCCTGCCAGGCCTGTGCCGCCTTGCCAATCCACAGGCCCATCTGCTGTTGCTGAGACAGGGGCTGTGAGGATTCTGCCCTGGCAGCGGGCTGCTGCGCTTCCGGCAGCAGCTGGGCCGCGGCGGGAAAAGCCAGCACAAGTCCGGCAAACAACATGACTGAAACTGCAAATTTGCGCATGATAAAACACTCTGGTGAATTTTATTTCCGGCGCAGTCTCCGACTGCACACGCCTCGATTTGTTCAGCCCTCATCTTCATTTGGCAAAGGCTCATCATGACCGACGGCAGCAGGACAGCGCGCATATTGTACGCCGGCCGCTATCTGGAATTTGCCGAGCGCGGCGGCTGGGAAATGGTGCTGCGGCGCCACCCGGTGGTGGCGCTGATGGCCTGGACGCCCGGCGATGAAATGCTGCTGGTGGAACAGTACAGGATTCCGGTTGGCAAGCGCACCATTGAGCTGCCGGCCGGCCTGGTCGGCGACAGCGCAGGCCATTCGCAGGAATCGCTTCTGGACGCGGCGGCGCGCGAGCTTGAAGAGGAAACCGGCTGGCGCGCCGGGCGGCTGGAGTACGTCATGGCGTGCCCAAGCTCGGCGGGACTCAGTGACGAAACCATCACCTTTGTTGCCGCGCATGATCTGGTCAAAACCGGCCCGGGCGGCGGAGACGACAGCGAAGACATTCGCGTGCATGCCATTTCAAGCGACACCATTGATGACTGGCTGGCCAGCCGGCACGAGGCCGGGCTGGGCATTGATTCGAAAATTTACACGGCTCTTTATCTGCGCAGCCGATGGCGCTGAACGACGCAAAAAGGGCCGGTGTTAGACTTTGATGCGAGCCACCAAAAAGATGTCTGACCATGTTGCGAATTGTTCTGCTTGCAATCGTTTTTGCTGCCACGGGCCATGCCGTGGCTGAGCGGCCTGTGGCCATTGCCATCCACGGCGGCGCCGGCACCATTTTGCCCGAGCACATGAGCGCCGAAAAGGAAGCGGTGATACGCGCCGCGCTTGAACAGGCCGTGCGCGCCGGCCACGAGGTGTTGACCAGCGACGGCAACTCGCTGGATGCCGCCATGGCCGCCATCCGCATTCTGGAAGACAGCCCGGAATTCAACGCCGGGCGCGGTGCGGTGCTGACCAACACCGGCACGGTGGAAATGGACGCGTCCATCATGGACGGCAAAACCCTGCAGGCCGGTGCGGTGGCTTCCGTCAAGGGCATACGCCATCCCATCGATGCCGCCCGCCGGGTCATGGAACACTCGCCCCACGTCATGCTGATTGGTGAAGGTGCCATGCATTTCGCCCGCCGGCAGGGGCTGGAATTCAAGGATGAGGACTGGTTCATTACCGAGTCCCGCCGCCAGCAGCTGCAGGCCATACAGGCCGATGAAACGGCCGCCACCCAGCTGTCGGAAAGCTGGTTTTCAACCGTGGGCGCCGTGGCCCTGGACAGGCACGGCAATCTGGCCGCAGCCACGTCCACCGGCGGCATGGCCAACAAGCGCTGGGG
>DATGTG010000104.1:0-11641 GCA_035301965.1 Wenzhouxiangella sp.
CACCCCGTACCCATTTCCTGTGATGAACGAACAATGCGCACCAAGCTGATTGCCGGCAACTGGAAGATGCATGGCGGCAAGCCGGCTGTCCGCAGCCTTGTGGGCGGAATTCTGGCCCGCCTCGACCCCGACCTGTCGGCCGAGGTGCTGATTCTGCCGCCGTTTCCGTATCTGCCGCTGGTGGCTTCGCTTACGGAATCAACCCCCGTCATGCTGGGCGCACAGAACCTCAGCGAGCATGCTGCAGGCGCACATACGGGCGAGGTGGCGGGCAGCATGCTGGCCGACTGGAGCTGCGCCTACGTTCTGGTGGGGCATTCCGAGCGCCGCGCCCTGCATGGCGAAAGCAGCGAGCTTGTGGCGCGCAAGTTTGTGGCGGCCCAGGAGGCCGGCCTGCAGCCCATACTGTGCGTTGGTGAAACGCTGGAGGAGCGCGACCAGGGCCGCACCATGGAGGTTGTTGGGCAGCAGCTGAATGCCGTGGTCGAGCTGGCCGGAATCCAGTCGTTCAGCCGCGCCGTGATTGCCTACGAGCCGGTTTGGGCCATAGGCACGGGTGAAACTGCCACGCCGTCGCAGGCGCAGGAGGTTCATGCGTCAATAAGAGCGCAACTGGCCGCAGAGAATGCTACAATTGCCGGCCGCGTCCGGGTTCTTTATGGCGGCAGCGTCAAGCCCGACAATGCTGCCGAACTTTTTGCCTGCAGCGATATAGACGGTGGCCTGATTGGCGGCGCTTCGCTGCAGGCCGATTCGTTCATGGCGATCTACCAGGCCGCCTGAACACATGCGTAGAAGACGGATTTGATTGAATGTATACGGTTTTGATTGTTTTTCACGTTTTGCTGGCCGTTGCCCTGGTTGCGGTCATTCTGGTCCAGCGCGGCCCGGGTGCCACCATGGGTGCTGCCTTTGGTTCGGGCGCGTCGGGCACCGTGTTCGGCTCGCGCGGCTCCGCCGGGTTTTTAACCAAGCTGACCAGCTGGATAGGTGTGGCGTTTTTTGCCGTCAGCCTGTCCATGGCGGTTCTGGTGGCCCGCACGGGCGGCACGGGTGCCGACCAGGGACTTGACCTTGGCGTGGCCGGCCAGCTGCTCAATCAGGCTTCAGATGAACAGGTCGTGACCGAGGAAGAGCCTGCGACGGAAGAGCAGAGCGAGTTTCTCGAGGTTCCGGCCGAGGGCGATGAGGCAGACGAAGAACCGCCGCCTGAAATACCGGAATTTGATTAAAGTCGATTTTGCAAGACCCTTGATGATTGACAATGCCGAAGTGGTGGAATTGGTAGACACGCTGTCTTGAGGGGGCAGTGGCCTTGCGGCTGTGCCGGTTCGACTCCGGCCTTCGGCACCATTTTCAGCGGGCGCGCCAGCGCGGTGCGTCCTGACACAGACACGACTTTTTGCGTTCGCGCGGGTTGAATGAATGTTTGCTGATTATTTTTCGATTCTGCTGTTTTTGATCATGGCGGTCGGCATGGGCGTTGCCCTGATTGTGGCCGGCGGCATTCTGGGTCCGCGCAATCCCTCGGATGAAAAGCTGTCGCCCTACGAGTGCGGCTTTGAGCCGTTTGAAGACGCGCGACTCAAGTTTGACGTGCGCTTTTACCTGATCGCCATTCTGTTCATCATTTTTGATCTCGAAATTGCCTTCATGTTTCCGTGGGCGGTGGCCCTTGATGCTGTTGGGCTGACGGGCCTGCTTGCCATGGCCGTGTTTTTGCTCATCCTGGTGGTCGGCTTCATTTACGAATGGAAAAAGGGAGCGCTTGAATGGGAATAAGCAACCTCATGCACAACCC
Organism: Wenzhouxiangella sp.; assembly: GCA_035301965.1. Lineage (GTDB taxonomy): Bacteria > Pseudomonadota > Gammaproteobacteria > Xanthomonadales > Wenzhouxiangellaceae > Wenzhouxiangella. Next base: position 1,802 of record DATGTG010000104.1, read on the forward strand.
GGTCCCGCTGGGCCAGGTTGACGACATTCTTCGCCCCGGTGGCGACAACCCGCTGATTGACAAGGGCTTTGTCACCACCAGTGCCGATGCGCTCATCAACTGGGCGCGCACCGGATCCATGTGGCCGGTCACCTTCGGTCTGGCCTGCTGCGCGGTTGAAATGATGCATGCAGCCGGCCCGCGCTATGACCTGGACCGCTTCGGCGTCATCTTTCGCGCCAGCCCGCGCCAGTCCGACGTCATGATTGTGGCCGGTACCCTGGTCAACAAGATGGCCCCGGCGCTGCGCAAGGTCTACGACCAGATGGCCGATCCAAAATGGGTCATTTCCATGGGTTCGTGCGCCAACGGCGGCGGCTATTACCACTATTCCTATTCGGTCACCCGCGGCTGCGACCGCATTGTGCCGGTCGATATCTACGTTCCCGGCTGCCCGCCAACCGCCGAAGCGCTGGTTTACGGCATTTTGCAGCTGACCAAAAAAATCCGCCGCACCAACACCATTGCCCGCAAATGACCGAAATCAGTTCAAAAAACCAGCCCCTTGTGCAGGCGCTGACTGACACGCTGGGCGAGCGCATCGTCGCCATTGAGGAGCACCGTGGCCAGCTGACCGTGGAGATTGCCCGCGAACACTGGCTTGATGCAGCCTGGATGCTGCGCGACGAGCCGAGCCTTGCCTTCGAACAGCTCACAGACCTGTGCGGCATCGACTATCTGGGCTTTGGCGACAGCGAGTGGGAAACCGCCGAAGCCACCGGCAGCGGATTTTCGCGCGCGGCCGAAGGCCTGGGGCCGGGACGGTTCTCCTGGGCCGATCGCCCCGAGGCCGAAGACATCCCCAACCGCTTTGCGGTCATTGTCCATCTGCTGTCGCTGGCCCACAACCGGCGCCTGCGGCTGCGTTGCTATGCGCCTGATGACGACATGCCCGTGCTGCCGTCGCTGATCGAGGTGTGGAATTCGGTCAACTGGTACGAGCGCGAGGCGTTCGACCTTTTTGGAATCATTTTTGAGGGCCACCCCGACCTGCGGCGACTGCTGACCGACTACGGCTTTATCGGCCATCCGTTCCGCAAGGACTTCCCGCTGATCGGGAACGTAACCGTGCGCTATGACGAGGACAAGGGCCGGGTGATATACGAACCGGTCGAGATCGAGCCGCGCGTGACTGTGGCCCGCGTGGTGCGCACCGACCACTGGCATATTGACCCGACTGTTGAAAGGGGTGAGTCATGAGCGAGATTCGCAACTTCACCATCAACTTCGGCCCCCAGCATCCGGCGGCGCACGGCGTGCTGCGGCTTATTCTCGAGCTTGAGGGCGAAACCGTGGTGCGCGCCGATCCGCATGTCGGCCTGCTGCACCGGGCCACCGAAAAGCTGGCCGAATCCAAGCCCTACAACCACTCAATCGGCTATATGGACAGGCTCGACTACGTGTCGATGATGTGCAACGAGCACGCCTATGTCATGGCCATTGAAAAGCTGCTGGGCGTGACCCCGCCCGAGCGCGCGCTGTGGATACGCACCCTGTTCGACGAAATCACGCGCATTCTCAATCACCTGATGTGGGTGGGCTCCAACGCGCTCGACCTGGGCGCCATGGCAGTGTTTCTGTACGCCTTCCGCGAGCGTGAAAGCCTGATGGACGTCTATGAGGCGGTGTCCGGCACGCGCATGCACGCCACCTATTACCGGCCCGGCGGCGTCTATCGCGATCTGCCCGATGAAATGCCCAAAGTGGCCGAATCGCGCTGGCGCAAGGGCAAGGACCTGGAGCGCATGAACAAGTGGCGCCAGGGCACCATGCTCGACTTCATCGAGGCCTTTGCCGACGACTTTTTCGACCGGCTGGATGAATACCACGTGCTGCTGACAAACAACCGCATCTGGAAGCAGCGCACGGTGGGCATCGGCGTGGTCGAGCCCGACCGGGCCCTGCAGATGGGCTACACGGGCGCCATGCTGCGCGGCAGTGGCGTTGAGTGGGACCTGCGCAAAAAGCAACCCTACGCCAAGTACGCCGAGGTGGACTTTGATATTCCGGTCGGCGTTCAGGGCGACTGCTACGACCGCTATCTGGTGCGCATGGAAGAAATGCGCCAGTCGGCCAAAATCATCAAGCAGTGCGTGGCCTGGCTGCGCGAAAACGAAGGCCCCGTCATTGTGCGCGATTTCAAGGTTGCGCCGCCCTCGCGCGAAGAAATGAAAGACGACATGGAAGCGCTGATTCACCACTTCAAGCTGTTCAGCGAAGGCTACTGCGTGCCGCGCGGAGAAACCTATGCGGCCGTCGAGGCGCCGAAGGGCGAGTTCGGCTGCTACCTGGTGTCCGATGGTGCCAACAAGCCGTTCCGCGTTCATTTGCGCGCGCCCGGCTATGCGCATCTGGCCTCCACTGACGAATTGAGCAAGGGCCACATGATTGCCGATATTTCTGCCCTGGTGGCCACCCAGGATCTGGTTTTCGGGGAGGTAGACAGATGACAATCAGGGCCACTGCCAATCAGGTTGCCGGCAAGGCCGGCCTGCTCAGCGAAGAAACAAAAAGCACCATCGACCACTGGCGCGGCAAGTTTCCGGAAGGTCAGCACGGCCGCCGCTCGGCCATTGTCCAGGCGCTGGCTGCTGCCCAGGAACAGAACAGCGGCTGGGTCAGCGATGAGCTGATGGACGCCGTTGCCGATTATCTGGATGTGCCGCCGGTGTGGGTCTACGAAGTGGCCACATTTTACGGCGCCATAGAAACCGAGCCCGTTGGGCGTCACTCGGTGTCCATCTGCACCAATATTTCGTGCATGCTGTGCGGCGCCGATGAAGTGGTTGCCTATGCCGAAAAGAAACTGGGCATTCGCATGGGAGAAACCACGCCCGACGGCCGCATTTTCCTCAAGCGCGAGGAAGAGTGCCTGGCCGCCTGCGTGGGCGCGCCCATGATGCTGGTGGACGGCCACTACCACGAAAACCTGACCCCCGAGAAAATCGACAAGATTCTCGACGAGCTGGAGTGATTGGGAATGGCTGAACACAACGTCGTCTTCACCCATCTTGACGAGGACCAGTGCTGGACGCTGGCAGCCTACAGAAAGATCGGCGGCTGGAGCGCCTGGGAAAAGATTCTCAGGGACAAAATCCCGCCCGAGGAAATTATTGAAACGGTCAAGAACTCCGCCTTGCGCGGACGCGGTGGCGCGGGTTTTCCAACCGGCCTGAAATGGTCGTTCATGCCGCGCTCGGCGCCGGGTCAAAAATACCTGGCGTGCAACTCCGACGAGTCCGAGCCGGGCACCTGCCACGACCGTGACATCCTGCGCTACAACCCGCATTCCGTTCTTGAGGGCATTGCCATCGCCGCCTATTCAATGGGCGTTACCGTGGCCTACAACTACCTGCGCGGCGAGTTCAGGCGCGAGCCCTTCGAACGCATCGAGCAGGCGCTGGCCGAGGCCATGGAAGCCGGCTACCTGGGCACGGATATCCAGGGGTCGGGCATTGACATGACCATTCATAACCTGCTCGGTGCCGGCGCCTATATCTGCGGCGAGGAAACCGCGCTGATGGAATCGGTGGAAGGCAAGAAGGGCATGCCGCGCTTCAAGCCGCCCTTTCCGGCCAACTTCGGCATCTATGGCAAGCCGACCACCATCAACAACACCGAAACACTGGCCTCGGTGCCGGCCATCCTGCGCAACGGCTCCGACTGGTTCCTGGAGCTGGGCAAGCCCAACAACGGCGGCTCCAAGGTGTTTTCGGTGTCCGGACACGTCAACCGGCCCGGGAACTATGAAATCAGGCTGGGCACACCGTTTTCGGAGCTTCTCGAAATGGCCGGCGGCGTGCGCAACGGCAACAGGCTCAAGGCGGTTATTCCGGGCGGGTCCTCCATGCCGGTGCTGCCGGCCGATGTCATGATGGATCTGACCATGGACTATGACGCCATACAAAAGGCCGGCTCGGGCATGGGCTCGGGCGCGGTCATTGTCATGGACGAAACCACGGACATCGTGGCCGCTGCACGTCGCATTGCGCGCTTTTACTACGCCGAATCCTGCGGCCAGTGCACGCCGTGTCGCGAAGGCACCGGCTGGATGCACCGCATGATTCACCGCATCATGACCGGCGAGGGGCGCATGGAAGATCTTGATGTGCTGGGTTCGGTAACCACGCAGATCGAGGGGCACACCATTTGCGCCTTCGGCGAGGCCGCAGCCTGGCCCGTACAGGGCTTTTTGCGCCACTTCCGCGAAGAATTCGAACACTATATCGAGCACGGCTATTCCATGGTGACCGGCAAGCGCTCCGAGGTCATCGTATGAATGGCGTGACACGGCATCTGTCATGTGGCCGGGCCTGTTTGGGGCCTGAAGCCGGAATCTGAAGCGAATTTCTATGGCAACAGTCGAGAACAAAAAAGACGATATCGTCACCATCGAGGTTGACGGCAGGTCAGTTGAGGCCCGCAAGGGCGAGATGATCATTCAGGCCACCGACCGTGCCGGAATGGAAATCCCGCGTTTTTGCTACCATCACAAGCTGTCCATCGCCGCCAACTGCCGCATGTGCCTGGTGGATGTTGAAAAGGCGCCCAAGCCCATGCCGGCCTGCGCCACGCCGGTGGCCGATGGCATGAAGGTTTTTACCGACTCGCAGCGCGCGGTCAAGGCCCAGCGCGGCGTCATGGAGTTCTTGCTCATCAACCACCCGCTCGACTGCCCCATCTGCGACCAGGGCGGGGAATGCGAGCTGCAGGACCTGGCCATGGGCTACGGCCGTTCCGTATCGCGCTTTACCGAACGCAAGCGCGTGGTGCGCGACAAGAATGTGGGTCCGCTGATCGAAACCGACATGACGCGCTGCATTCACTGCACGCGCTGCGTGCGCTTTCTCGAAGAAATTGCCGGCACCAGCGAGCTGGGCGGCATGAACCGCGGCGAACACCTTGAAATCGGCACCTTTGTGGAGCGCAACATCAACTCGGAGCTGTCGGGCAACATCATTGACCTGTGCCCGGTGGGCGCGCTCACCAACAAGCCGTTCAGGCACACGGCGCGGCCGTGGGAAATGCGCGCGCGCAAGTACATTGGCACGCACGACTGCGTGGGTTCACATCTTTTCTACCACACCCGCGGACCCAAAATCATGCGCGCCGTGCCGCGCGACAACGAGCCGGTCAACGAATGCTGGCTGGCCGACCGCGACCGCTACGGCCACTTTGGGCTGCAGTCCGAACAGCGTTTGAAGGTGCCGCTGGTCAAGCAGGACGGCAAGTGGTACGAAACCAGCTGGGAAGATGCCCTCAAGGCAGCCGGCCGTGCCCTGGGTGGCGCCGTTGAAACACACGGCGGCAGCGAACTGGGCGTGCTGGTCTCTCCACGCGCCACGAGCGAAGAGCATTATCTGGCCGCCAGCCTGGCCCGGTCCCTGGGCAGCGAAAGCATTGATCACCGCCTGCGACTTCTGGACTTTTCCCATTCGCACAGCGGGCGCGGGCAGCTTGATGTGGCCAGCGAAAAGCTGTCCACGGCCGACGCCATTTTTCTGGTGGGCAGCAATATCCGCCATGAACAGCCCATCTACGGTCAGCGCGTGCGCGCCGCCTGGCGCCTGGGCGGCGCAAAAATTGCCGACCTCAACAGCATTGCCTTTGACTTTCATTTTGACCTTGAGCAGCGGCTCATCGTGCCGCCACAGGCCATGGTTGACACCTTTGGCCGCGTTGCCCGCGCCGCGGCCGAACTGACGGATACGGCGCTTCCTGACGGGCCGCTGGGTGATTTTCTGAAAGAGCGCCATCCTGAAAATGAAACGCGGCAGGTGGCCGCCATGCTCAGGGAATCCGCCAGCGGCATTCTGTTGCTGGGCGACCAGGCGCTCAACCACCCGGAAAGCGGGTGGCTGAGAACCATTGCGGAATGGACTGCCAAAACTCTGGAGGTCGCCCTGATGGTGCTTCCGGGGCCGGCCAACAGCGAAGGTGCCTGGCGGGCGGGCAGCGTGCCCGGCCCACAGGGCCTGAACGCGCGCGCCATGCTTGAAAAAGGCCGGCGCGCCTACCTGCTGTGGGACATCGAGCCCGATCTTGATCTGGCTGATCCGTCAACCGCCGCCGCAGCGCTGGAAAATGCCAGCTCGGTGGTTGCCGCCAGCGCATATGACAACGAAATATTGCGCCAGACGGCCGACGTGCTGCTGCCGCTGGCGCCGGCGCCGGAAACGGACGGCACCTGGATCAATGCCGATGGCCATGAAGAGTCGCTGGCTGCCGTTGGCCGGCCGGTTGGCCAGGCGCGCGCCGGCTGGAAAATTCTGCGCCTGCTGGGCGAACGGCTCGGTGCCGCCGGCTTTGATTTTGCAACGCTGGATGAAGTGACCGGCAAGGCGCTGGCCGGCACCGCACCCGAACAGCCGGCGGCCAGGCTTGAAACGCCTTTTGAAGGCACGGGCGAAACCCTGTGGCGCACCGGCGAGGTGCCCATTTATGCCGGTGACAGCCTGCTGCGCCACTCGCAGCCGCTGCAGGACACCGACCATGCGGCCGCTGCAGTTTGCGCCATACACGCATCCACCGCCCGCCGCCACGGGCTTGAAAATGCCGAACGCGTGCGCGTCAGCCAGGGCGAGCATAGTGCAGAACTGGCTCTTGTTATTGACGATCGCATCGCGCCGGGTGCCGTTGGCCTGCCGGTGGCTACGCCCGAAGTCAGCGGACTGGGTCCCGGTGGCGGAGACATTCAACTGGAGGTGTCGGCATGAGCGACCAGCTGATCACGCTAATCTGGACGGTGGTCAAGATCATCGCAATCATTCTTCCCATCACGATTGCGGTGGCCTACTACACTTATTTCGAGCGCAAGATCATCGGCTACATGCACGCCCGCCAGGGCCCCAACCGCATCGGACCGTGGGGGCTGATTCAGCCTTTTGCCGACGTCTTCAAGATGCTGTTCAAGGAGCTGATCATTCCGCTCAACGCCAGCACGTTTCTGTATCTGCTGGCGCCGCTGCTGGCGCTGATGCCGGCGCTGGCGGCCTGGTCGGTCATTCCGTTTGCCGACGGGGTGGTGCTGGCCGATGTCGACGCCGGCCTGCTGCTGGTGGTGGCGCTCAATGCCATCAGCGTGTACGGGATTTTGCTGGCGGGCTGGGCCTCCAACTCCAAATATGCGCTGTTTGGCGGCCTGCGCGCGGCGGCCCAGACCATTTCATATGAAATTCCCATGGGTTTTGCCGTGGTGGGCGTGGTGGCCATGTCCGGCACGCTCAACCTGACAGCCATTGTCGATGCCCAGGCCGGCAGCATTCTGTCGTGGTACTGGCTGCCCCTGCTGCCGTTGTTCGTCATCTTCTTCATTGCCGGCGTGGCCGAAACCAACCGTCTGCCGTTTGACATGGCCGAGGGTGAAACGGAGATTGTGGCCGGCTTCCACGTTGAATATTCCGGCGCAGCGTTTGCGGTGTTTTTCCTGGCCGAATACGCGTCCATGATTCTCATATCCGCGCTGGCCTCCCTGATTTTCCTGGGTGGCTGGCTGTCACCCTTTGCCGGCATTCCCGGCGTGGGCAAAACATTTTTGGCAACGCCCGGTCCGCACTGGTTCCTGGCCAAGACCCTTGTTTTCTGCTTTCTGTTTGTGTGGTTTCGGGCCACCTTCCCGCGCTTTCGCTATGACCAGATCATGCGCCTGGGCTGGAAGGTGTTTATTCCCATTACCATTGTCTGGGTCATGGTGGCCGGCGTGTTCCGCTACCTGGGCTGGTTTGGAGCCTGACAGAGGTCTTGTATGCAAGCGTTAGTCCGCTACATTCGTTCGCTGTTTCTCGTTGAGCTTTTCCAGGGCATGGCCGTGACCTGGCGCTTTGGCACGGCGCCCAAGTTCACGCTGCACTACCCGGAAGAGAAAACACCGGCATCGCCGCGTTTTCGGGGACTGCACGCGCTGCGGCGCTACCCCAATGGCGAAGAGCGCTGCATTGCCTGCAAGCTGTGCGAGGCGGTGTGCCCGGCGCTGGCCATTACCATCGTCTCGCACAACCGCGACGACAACACCCGGCGCACCAAAACCTATGACATCGACCTGTTCAAGTGCATCTATTGCGGCTTTTGCGAAGAGTCCTGCCCGGTGGATTCCATCGTGCTGACCGACATTGCCGAATATCACATGGAAGAGCCTGAAGAGCGCGTCATCAACAAGCAGCAGCTGCTGGAAGTGGGTGACCGCTTTGAAGAAAAAATTGCCGATTACCGTGCGCGCGACGCACGTTACCGCTAAGGATTGACCTGCCATGCCGGTTATGGAAATTGTTTTTTATCTGTTCAGCGCCATCATGCTGGCATCCGCCATTTGCGTGGTATCGGTGGGCAATCCGATTCACGCCGTCATGTTTCTGGTGCTCAGCTTTTTTTCGGCCGCCTGCATCTGGATGCTGCTGCAGGCCGAGTTTCTCGCCATTATTTTAATGTTGGTCTATGTCGGCGCCGTCATGGTGCTGTTCCTGTTTGTGGTCATGATGCTGGAAGTCAACATGGCCGCCATACGGGAAGGGTTTGTGCGTTATTTACCGGCTGGAATACTGGTGGCGCTGGCTATGGCCATCCAGATGCTCATGGTCATCTGGACGCGCGGCATGGAGCTGGTCCCCATGCCGCCCGCCGAGGAAAAGGGCTTCAGCCACACCTTTGATCTGGGTGAACTGCTGTACACCGATTATCTGTATGCGTTCGAAATAGCCGGTGCCCTGCTGCTGGTTGCCATTGTGGCGGCCATTGCGCTCACCCAGCGCCAGCGTTCGGACGCCAAATACCAGGATGCCAGTCAGCAGGTGCGCGTGCGTCCGGAAGAACGCATGCGCATCGTCAAGATGAAAAGCGAAGGAGGAGAGGCCTGATGCTTACTCTGGCGCATTTCATCACGCTGGGCGCGCTGCTGTTTTGCATCGCCGTTGCGGGGATCTTCATCAACCGCAAAAACGTACTCATCCTGCTCATGTGCATTGAGCTGATGCTGCTGGCAGTCAACATGAACTTCATCGCCTTTTCGCGCTTTCTCGACGTGCTTGACGGCGAGGTGTTCGTGTTTTTCATCCTGACCGTAGCGGCTGCCGAAGCGGCCATCGGGCTGGCGCTGCTGGTGGTGCTGTATCGCAATCGCCGCTCGATCAGCGTTGATGACATTGCCGAGCTCAAGGGATGACCGGGGCCGGCTGCAATTTTGTGCAATTGAACCGTCAATTGAGCAATCTCGTTTATTCGGGGAGTGTCCGTGAGTACTGAAACCGCACTGCTGCTGATACCGCTGCTGCCGCTGATTGGCAGCGCCCTGTCCGGGCTGCTGCGCCTGCAGGTAGGACGCGCCGGCGCGCACTGGATCACCATTCTGGCCGTGGCCGGGTCGGCGGTGCTGTCGGCCTGGATTGCCTGGCAGGTGTTTTTCCAGGGCCTGCCCAGAATGGACTACACCGTCTACACCTGGATGCTGACTGACGGCATTCACTTCCAGATCGGTTTTCTGGTCGATAGCCTCACCGCCCTGATGATGGTGGTCGTGACGTCCGTATCGCTGATGGTGCACATCTACACCATCGGCTACATGCGTGACGACCCCGGCTACCAGCGCTTCTTCTCGCACATCAACCTGTTTACCTTCGCCATGCTCATGCTGGTGATGGCCAACAACTTCATGATGCTGTTCTTCGGCTGGGAGGCCGTGGGGCTGGTCTCGTACCTGCTCATCGGCTTCTGGTTCCAGCGTGAATCAGCCGTCAAGGCCAACCTCAAGGCCTTTCTGGTCAACCGTGTGGGCGATGTGGCCTTTGCCGTGGGCATTGGTGGCGTGCTGGT
>DATGTG010000105.1:0-5231 GCA_035301965.1 Wenzhouxiangella sp.
AGCGAAAAAGACCGCAGGCGAAAATCGCTTTTCTGCTGCATCGCGATGCGGGCGTTGAGCTGGACGATCGCTTTGTCTACCACGCAGTGGCCGATACGCCGGCGCGCGCTGTCGGCGCGGTTTCCGCGCTGCTTGAAAAACTGCGGCCCGGTCTGGTGGTGTTCGATTCAACCGGCCGGGTCAGGCACATGCGCCAGGCGCGCCGTCAGGGGGCGGCCGTGGTGTGGATCAGCACCCGGCCCGGCAAGCGTTTCAAGGCCTTTCGTCCCCACCACATGCGCCAGCTCGATCTGCACCTTGTCATCGATACATCGTCCAACAGGCGGCTGAGGCTGCATGAGAAACTGCTCGGCCTGTTTTCGCCGCGCACGCGCGTTCAGCTGGTGGGCGGCATTGTCGACCTGCCGGATCGGCAGCTGCTGTCGGAAAAGCTTGAACAGTCTGCGGGCGCAGACCGGCCCTATGCCGTATTTGTGGCCGGCGGAGGCGGATACATGTGCCAGGGGCGGCCGGTGCCCGACATTCTGATTGATGCCGCCGCCCGGCTGGCTCGCCACAGTCCGGTTGAATCCATTGTTGTGACCGGGCCACAGTACCGGGGCAGCATCACGTCTCATCCTGAAGTGAGAATTATCGACAGCCTGCCGACCGCCGCGCTCGGCGCCCTGCTGGGCAATGCGCAAATTGCCGTCACCGGGGCTGGAACCATGCTGGCGGCCCAGGTGCTTTCGGCGTCGGTGCCGGCTGTCATGGTGCCGGCCGGCGGCCATGACCAGCCGCGCCGTATCCGGTGTTTTATGCGCAGCGGTCTGGTGCATTCCGCTCCCCTGCAGCCGGACAAGATTTTTGAGCGGGCAAAAAACCTGCTCGAATCACAGGAAACGCGACGGGCAATGATCAGCCGTCAGCGTCGCCACGGTCTCTCGACCGCCACCCTCAAGGCCGCCGACTGCCTGCTTCAGCTGGACCAGCGCAGTTTGCCGGCCGGCTGAAAGGCGCGCAGAAATTCACGTCGGCGCGCGATTGGCCAGCGCCGTGGCTGTGGCGCTCAAAAACGCAAACCACACCAGCCCGGCGTTGCGCTCAAACAGCGATTCCGACAGCGCCATGACGGCAATGACAACGCCCGCCGCCAGCGCGCACCAGGCCAGATAGCGGCACTGGCGCGAATAGTCGCGACTCAGCGGTGATACCAGCAGTATCGGGGCGGCAAGCAGCGCCAGCAGGCAGACCAGCAGCGCGGGGCCGCCGTCGATCAGCGCCGAAAGATACTGGTTGTGCGGGTGATCAAAGCCGGCCAGATACGCCCTGTCGGGCCGCACGGCGGCCTCATCGGCCAGCGCCAGCTCAAAGCTGCCGGGGCCGCTGCCGGCCAGGGGATGCTGCCTCGCCAGCTCGCGGGCCACTTCCCACAGCTGCAGCCGAATGCCTATACCGCCGGGGCTGTCTTCCCCGCTGGAGATCACTTTCAAATCGGCCAGCGTTTCGTCAAAACGATCGCTCATGGGCAACAGGGGGTTGAGCAGCACCACCAGGCTCAGGGTGCCAATCAGGGCGGGCAGGCCCAGCCGCCAGCGCAGCGGCTGGCGCGCGCCGGCGGTGAAAATATAAATGGCCGCCAGCGCCGGTATGGCCAGCCAGGCGCCGCGCGAGCCGGACAGCGCATTGGCCACAAACGCCATGATGATGGCAACGCCGGCCAGCGTGCGGGCCAGCGATGACTGGCGCGAGTCGGCCAGGCGCGGAATCAGCATCAGCGCATAGGCAAGCACAAGGCCGCCAAAGTAGATTGGGTTGGTTGGCCCCGTCACGCGCCAGCCATACTGCCCGGTTTGCCCGCTAAGGTTGAACCACAGCGCATACGCTCCGGCGCCAATGGCCCCGGCCGTCAGCCCGTTCCACCAGGCGCTTTCAAGCCCTCTGACCCGGCGCAGATACAAATAGAAGGGCACGGCCAGAATCAGCTTTGGCAGGCGCAGCGCCATGGACAGGCCGCCGTCGGAAAAACCGTGCGCGGCCCAGGCTGCGTACCAGGCCGCCATGAATACGACAACAGCAAGCAGAAAAAAGCGCTCCAGCGGAGCCAGACGGTGCTGCTGCTTCAGCCCTGCGCCGGCCAGCCAGCCAACGGCAAGCAGCGCCAGCACGGCCAGCCCGTAATCAAAGGCATTGGGCACGTACAGACCCAGCGCCAGCATTAAAAAAAGCACGCCGCCGGTTATCCGGCTCTGCAGGGTGCCGGCGGCAACCGGTCGCGGTGAAATGTCAGGCATCGGACAGCAGTCTTTTTTCGGCTTCCAGATAGCGCAGGCGCGTCTGTTCAATAATGTTTTGGGGCAGGCGCGGGCCGGGCGCCTGCTTGTTCCAGTCCAGCGTGTCCAGGTAATCGCGCACAAACTGCTTGTCGAAGCTGGGCGGGCTGATGCCGGTCTGCCACTGGTCGGCGGGCCAGAACCGCGAGCTGTCGGGCGTGAGTACCTCGTCAATCAGGTGCAGACGGCCGCTGTTGTCCAGGCCGAATTCAAACTTGGTGTCGGCCAGTATCATGCCGCGCTTTTGCGCATGCGCGGCGGCATGGGCATAAATGTTCAGGCTGATGTCGCGCACCTGTCCGGCCAGGTCGGTGCCCAGCAGGGTCTGCATGTCGGCAAAGGAGATGTTTTCGTCATGATCGCCAACGGCCGCCTTGGTCGATGGCGTAAACACGGGTTGCGGCAGGGCCTGGGCCTGTTTCAGTCCGGCCGGCAGGTCGATACCGCACACCCGCCCGGTTTTTTGATAGTCGCGCCAGCCCGAACCGGCCAGGTAGCCGCGCACAATGGCTTCCACAGGCAGGGGCCTGAGCCGTTTGACCAGCATGCTGCGGCCGGCCAGCTGTTCGGCCACAGCGGCATCACCCAGAATATCGGTCAGATTGTCATCAAGCAGATGGTGGTCTGTCAGGTGGCCCAGCCGGGCAAACCAGAAGCGTGAAATGCGCGTCAGGATTTCACCCTTGCCGGGAATGGGATCGGGCAGCACCACGTCAAAGGCCGACAGGCGGTCGCTGGCCACAATCAGCAGGCGCTCGTCATCCACGGCGTAAATGTCGCGCACCTTGCCCTGGTGCAAAAGCGCCAGCGGCGGAACGGGATAATTGTTCAAGGAAAATTGCTCACGTCAAATGGTTCACGGCGAATGGATCACGGCAAATGGGTCACGGCAAATGGGTCACCGCAGCGGCCAGCGGGTACAATGGCGGCCAGTCACGAATTATACGCACCTGCAGACGCCATGAAACAGTCAACTGTCATTGCGCCCTCCATTCTGTCGGCCGACTTTGCCCGCCTAGGCGAGGACGTGGACGCCGTCATCCGGGCCGGCGCCGATTGGGTCCACTTCGATGTCATGGACAACCACTATGTGCCCAATCTGACCATTGGCCCCATGGTGTGCAAGGCGCTGCGCGACTACGGCATCGATGCCCCCATCGACGTTCACCTGATGATCGACCCGGTCGATCGCATCATTCCCGATTTTGCCGCTGCCGGCGCCAGCTACATCAGCTTTCATCCCGAGGCCACCCGCCACGTCGACCGCAGCCTGACGCTGGTGCGCGAACACGGCTGCAGGGCCGGGCTGGCGTTTAACCCCGCAACATCGCTTGATGTTCTCGAATGGGTCATCGACAAGGTTGATCTGGTGCTCATCATGTCGGTCAATCCGGGTTTTGGCGGCCAGGCGTTCATTCCGGCGGCGCTCGACAAGATTCGCCAGGCGCGTGAAATCATCGACCGTTCCGGCCGCAGCATCCGGCTGGAGGTGGACGGCGGCGTCAAGCCCGACAATGCCGCAGCCGTTCGCGAGGCGGGCGCCGACACCCTGGTGGCGGGTTCGGCCATTTTCGGCGCCGACGACTATGCCGCAACAATCCGCTCGCTTCGCGGCGAATAAGCGTATATACTGCCGCCATGCGAACTGCACCCCACAATCACCCTGCGAATGATTGGCCAACCGCCCCGATGCGTGGCGGCTGGCAGTGCTGGCGCATAAACTAACGGGCTTTCCGCTCAATGGACCTACCGTGGACGCAGCCCGTTTTCAGCAATTGGCCCGCGAGGGCTATAACCGTATCCCTGTCTGGCGCTCGATAGCCGCCGACCTGGACACCCCTCTGTCCGTCTACCTCAAGCTGGTTGACGGCCCCAACGCCTTTTTGCTCGAATCGGTGGAAGGCGGCGAAAGCTGGGGACGCTATTCCATCATTGGCCTGCCGTGCCGGCGCGCGTGGCGCGCCAGCGGGCGCGTATTCGAAACCCTGGAATATGGTCGCGTCACCGACCGCCTCGACGACGTTGATCCCCTGGCCTGCGTAGAAAATCTTCTGGCGCAGTACAAGGTGCCCAAGCTGGACGACCTGCCCGGCTTCAGCGGCGGGCTGGTGGGCTATTTCGGTTATGAAACCATTGTTCACATGCAGCCGGGGCTGCGCCTGGCAGACAAGCCCAACGGCCTGGGCGCGCCTGAAATGCTGCTGCTCGAAGCCGAGGAGCTGGCCGTGTTCGACAACCTGGCCGGCCGCCTGTACCTGATCGTCAATGCCGACCCCGACCAGCCCCATGCCCGCGAAGCGGCCAACCGCCGCCTCGACCAGCTGGTGCATCGCCTGCGCTGCGGCTCGCCGGGCTATCTGCCGCCGCAGGGCGGACCGGCCATCGGCCGGATCCGCTTCGGCTTTGAAGAGCCGGACTTCAAGCGCGCCGTGGCGCAAATCAGGGCGCGCATTCAAAGCGGCGAGGTGATGCAGGTGGTCATTTCGCAGCGCATGAGCGTCGAGCTGGCCGCGCGGCCACTGGATGTCTACCGTGCGCTGCGCAGCCTCAACCCGTCGCCGTACATGTATTTTTTCGACTTTGGCGATTTTCAGGTCATCGGCTCCTCGCCCGAAGTGCTGGTGCGGGTAACCGACGGCGAGGCCATGGTCAGGCCCATTGCCGGCACCCGCCGGCGCGGCCGAAACAGGGCAGAGGACCGGCGGCTGGAAGAGGCGCTCAGGGCCGATCCCAAGGAGCTGGCCGAACACCGCATGCTCATTGACCTGGGCCGCAACGACCTTGCCCGTATCGCCAGGCCGGGCACGGTCAGGCTTGCCGAGCGCATGGTCATCGAACGCTATTCACACGTCATGCACCTGGTGTCGGAGGTGCGCGGGCAGGTGGCCGCCGGGCTCAACCCCATCGACGTGCTGCGCG
>DATGTG010000106.1:0-11915 GCA_035301965.1 Wenzhouxiangella sp.
GAGCACATGCAGTGGTTTCACTTTCAGCTGGCGGGCGCGCGCGGCAAGGCCTGCCGCATGACCATAGAAAACGCCGGCAAGGTGTCCTATCCCGACGGCTTCAGGGACTACCGCGCCGTGGCCAGCACCGATCGCGTCAACTGGTTTCGCGTGCCGACCCGCTTTGACGGACAACAGCTGGTCATCGAGCACACGCCCGACAGCGATATCGTCAACTACGCCTATTTCGCGCCTTACTCCGAGCATGAACATGAACAGCTGATTGGCGCCGCGCTGACCCACCCGCGGGTCGGGGCCGAAGTTCTGTGCGCAACGCCCGATGGCCGTCCGCACACGCTGCTGAAAATTGGCGAGCCCGAGGCGGGACGCAAGAAGATCTGGGTCATTGCCCGCCAGCATCCGGGTGAGCCCATGGCCGAGTGGTGGGTTGAGGGTTTTCTGGAAAGGCTGCTTGATGACGATGACCCTGCAGCGCGCAGTCTGCTCGACCAGGCCGTGGTCTATCTGGTGCCCAACATGTGCCTGGACGGGGCCGTGCGCGGTCACCTGCGCTGCAATGCCAGGGGCAGAAACCTCAACCGTGAGTGGCTGGATCCGTGTCCCGAAAACTCGCCCGAGGTTTATTACACGCGCCAAAAAATGCACGAGACCGGCGTGGATCTGGCCTACGACGTGCACGGCGATGAAGCCCTGCCGTACAACTTCGTGGCCGGTGCCGAGGGCATTTCTTCCTGGGACGACCGCAAGCAGCACCAGCTCGACACTTTCAAAAAGCTGATGTCGGCCATCAGCCCGGATTTTCAGACTGTTTACGGTTACGAGGTGGACGCACCCGGCAGCTCGGACTTGAAAAAGAACACCGACTACATGGCTGAAACCTTTGACTGCCTGGCCATGACGCTGGAAATGCCCTTCAAGGACAACATCGAGCTTCCTGATGAGACATACGGCTGGTCGCCGGAGCGCTGCAAGCGCCTTGGGGCGGCCACGGTGGACGCCTTCTGGCAGATTCTGCCCGAGCTTTGATTGCAGGCTTTTCTGCCATGACAGCCGATCCTCAGCACCACAGCCCCGGGCCTGAAAAGGGCCCGGTGGCGTTTGTGCGGCGCTGGGCCGGCATTCTGATGGCCGCCGCGCGCAACTGGCTGGAAAGCCAAGCATTTATCTACGGCGCGGCGCTGGCATTTTTCACCGTGTTTTCCATCGCGCCGGTCATTATTGTCATCGTGGCCCTGATCGGTTTTTTTCTTGGTGAGCAGACCGTCCGCGACGAACTCATCAACCAGCTGCAGGCCATGCTCGGCTCGCAGGCCACATCGGTGGTGGAAACCGCCATTGCCAACTCGCAAATCGAAAGCGGTGGACTGTGGCCCACGCTGGCCGGACTGGCGGCCACGGTGGTGGGGGCCACCACGGTGTTTGCGCAGATGCAGAAATCGCTCAACCAGATATGGGACGTGGTGCCGCGGCCCAGCCGCAACAGCATCTGGCTGTTCGTCAAGGCGCGCCTGCTGTCGCTCACCATTGTGCTGGCCATCGGTTTTGTGCTGCTGGTGTCGCTGGTGCTCAGCGTTGCCGTGCGCGCGGTCATTGCCTACGCCGAGCAGTGGCTGCCCATTCCCGGCTGGGCCATGGTGGGGCTGGAGATGGGGCTGTCGCTGGGCTTGATCACGCTGCTGTTTGCCGCCTTTTTCCGCATTTTGCCCGACGTGGTTCTTCGCTGGTCGCAGGTCATGGCCGGTGCCCTGGTCACCGCCATACTGTTCAGTGTCGGCCGCGCGCTGATTGCCTGGTATCTGGCCAAGGCCGCGCCGGGCTCGGCGTATGGCGCGGCCGGCTCGCTGGTACTGCTGCTGTTGTGGGTCAATTATTCATCGCTGATTCTGCTGTATGGTGCAGCCGTGTGCCGGGCGCATCTTGAAGCGTCCGGGCAGCCGGTGATACCGCGCAGCACCGCGGCGCTGGTGCGTCGCGAAGTGGTGGATGTGGCCTGAGCCCTGAGCGCCGCAGGGCTGCCGTCAGCGCCGGCCAGCCACAAATACAGTGACGAGGTCTGCAGTGAGCGATCTTTTTTCATCGTCCGAACCGGCCGATAATGAAGGCCACGACAGCGACCGGCCGCTGGCCGACCGCATTCGCCCGCAGAAATTTGCGGACGTGGTCGGTCAGGAACACTTGCTGGGCGAGGAGGGCGCACTGCGGCGCATGATTGATGTCGGCCGGGTGTCGTCACTGGTTTTCTGGGGACCGCCGGGCACCGGCAAAACCACGCTGGCCCGCCTGCTCGCGCAGGTTGGTGAGCTGTCCTTTGTGCAGATATCGGCCATTTTTTCCGGCGTTGGCGACCTCAAGAAAATTTTTGAAGCTGCCAGGCTGCGTCGCCAAAACGGGCAGGGCACGCTTCTGTTTGTCGACGAAATCCATCGCTTCAACCGCGCCCAGCAGGACGGCTTCTTGCCCTGGGTTGAAGACGGCACCATTGTGCTGGTTGGCGCCACCACCGAAAATCCGTCATTCGAGCTCAATGCCGCCCTGCTGTCGCGCATGCAGGTGCTGGTTCTCAAGCGGCTGGGCACCGAAGCGCTTGAGCAGCTGGCTGCCAGGGCCGAAAAGCGGCTTGGCCGCAAGCTGCCGCTCAAGCAGCCGGCGCGCGAGCTGTTGCTGCAGCTGGCCGATGGCGACGGGCGCTATCTGCTCAACATGGTCGAGTCCATTTTCAGCCTGGTTGAAGAAGACAGCACGGTCATTGATGAAAAGCGGCTGCTGGATCTGGTGCAGCGCCGTGCCCCGGCCTATGACAAGGATCGCGAAGAGCATTACAACCTCATTTCGGCGCTGCACAAGGCGGTGCGCGGTTCCGATGCGGACGCCGCGCTGTACTGGCTGGCACGCATGCTGACCGGTGGCGAAGACCCGCTTTATATTGCCCGGCGGCTGATTCGCATGGCGTCCGAGGACATTGGCCTGGCCGACCCGCAGGCGCTGGTTCAGGCCCTGGCCGCGCGCGATGCCTATGAAGTGCTGGGTTCGCCCGAAGGCGAGCTGGCCATTGTTCAGGCGGTGGTATATATGGCCACCGCGCCCAAATCCGACGGCATCTACAGGGCCGCCGGCAAGGCCTGGCGCAGCGCCAAAAAGCACGGCTCGCTGATGCCGCCCAGCCACAGCGTCAATGCGCCCACACAGCTCATGAAAGAGCAGGGCTACGGCAAGGGCTATATCTACGACCACGACACCGAGGACGGTTTTGCCGGTCAGAATCATTTTCCCGATGGCCTGCCCCGACAGCGTTTTTACAAGCCGCCCGAGCGCGGGTTTGAGCGCGAAATTACCCGGCGGCTGGCCTGGTGGGCGCGGCGCAGGCAGCAGGACTGAGCCGCAGGCACAGTCAACGGCTATCAATTACGAAAATCGCGCTATGATGATGCCGTTGGAATCAACCGGGGGATGATGACATGGCAAAGAGCAGCGACGGGACTTCAGGCGAGCCTGGACAGGGTCCGACAGAGGACGAGGCGCTGGAGGCCCTGGCATCCGCGCGCCTGCGGCTCGACCAGCGCGGCCGTGTGCCGCTGTGGCCGGGCGCCATTTGTGATCTCAACGCGCCAGGACAGGAATTTGTCAGGGTGCAAGTGGCCGAGGCCGGCAAAAGCAAAGCTCCGCTGACCCTGATTTCCAGCCAGCCGCTGGCGTCATCGGATCGCGCGATTTTGGTCTACCGGACCGAAGCGGCCGCCGACCTTAAATTTCTGGGCAAAAACACGCAGACCGAGCCGGGGAAGCGCCAGGAAGACCAGGCCGGTCGGGGCGTGCATATCGGCCGCTTCACGATTGAGCGCGATCTTGCCGGACGCTGAATCCGGCATGCCGGCACCCATCAGTCGCGGCGGCGCTGCAGCTCGCGCAAAGGTGCGCCGCCAACAGCGCGGCGATTGCCCAGCCAGCCGCTGCCAACAACAAGCACGACGGAGGCCAGCAGGCCGCCGACCATAATGGCCAGCGACGGCCGATAGGAAAACTCGAACAGCTCCCGGGCAACCAACCAGCCGGTCAGGGCCGCGCCGCCGGTGGCCAGCCCGGCGGTCATCAGCGCCATGGTTCCGTATTCAATCAGCAGGCTGCGCCAAACCATGCCGCGGCCGGCGCCCAGAGTGCGGATCAGCGCCACCTCGTAGCGGCGCTCGTCCAGCGTGGATTCAAGCGCTGCCAGCAGCACGATCAGGCCGGCTGCCAGGGTAAACATGAACACCACTTGTGCGGCCCGGGCCACCCGGTCGATCATCTCGCCGATTCGGTCCAGCAGGCTGCCGATATCGACAATGGAAATATTTGGCCAGGCCTGCTGGAGCTCGCGCGTGGAATACGCCTGGGCCGGCTGGCGAAAGCTGGCGATGAACTGGTGGGGCAGATCACGGCCTGCAGACGGCGACAGCAGAATGAAGAAATTGACGCTGAAAGTCTCCCATTCGACATCGCGGATGCTGGTAACACGGGCTTCAATGCGCTGCCCGCCCGATGTGAAAGCCAGCGTGTCTCCCATTTTGATGCCGCTGCGCCGTGCCCAGCTGCGCGCCAGGGAAATCTGGTGGTTATTGTTGCCGGATCCATGGAAGCGGCCTTCCACAATCGTGTTTCCGGGCGGCAGGCGGTCTGTCCACGAAACATTGACCTGTCCTGCCCAGTGCTCATCAGGGGCCGGTGCGCCGTTGATTTCAACCAGATTGACGTTGGCCATGGGCCTGACCTGCAAATCGAGCATGCCCAGTTCGTTGAGCCTGTTCTCAATGGCGCTGCGCTGGCCGGGCTGGATATTCACAATGAAGTGATCGGCAGCGTTGTCGGGCAGGCTGGCGCGCCACTGCTCAAGCAGCTCGTTGCCCACCATCGCCAGCAGCAAAAGCGCCATCAGTCCCAGCCCCAGCGCGGTGATCTGAACAATGCCGGCACCCCGGCGCCGATCCAGTCCGGACAGGCCAAACCGCCATTTGCCAGGCGCACGGCGGGCCAGCACACGACACAGCAGCATGGCCAGCCAGGCAGCCAGCGCAAGCACGGCGGCCAGCGTTGCGGACGCGCCCAGAACAAGCCCGGCCAGCCGCATATCGCCCAGCCTGAGCGTTGGCAGCGCCACGGCGGTCAGCAGGGGGAGCAGCCACAGGCCCTTCCGCCAGCCTGACGCCGCCGGCAGAGATTTGTTGAGAATGCGCATGGGCGGCACCGAGCGCAGGTTGACCAGAGGCGGCAGGGCAAACCCGCAGGCCAGCAGCAGGGTGAATCCGGCACTGGTCAAAAGCGGTCCCCATCCGGGCGGCGGCAGCGCGCCGGATGCGCCCTCGGCAAGGGCGCTGGCAATGGCATGTTGAGCCGCAAAGCCAAGCGCGCCACCTACCAGCGATGCGGTCAGCACCAGCCACAGCAAAAGCAGCGTCAGCGCGGTCAGAATCTGACGGTTTTGGGCGCCGAAAACCTTGCCAAGGGCCACCAGATTGCGCTGCGTGGCGGCATAGCGCAGCGCGGCCAGAAGCACGGCCACAGCTGCCAGTATGACAGCGGTGAGCGCCGCCATGCCCAAAAAGCGCTGCGCCTGATCAAGCGTCCGGCCGGTGTCGGCCTGGGCGTCGGATACGGTGATGATGTCCTCGCCGCTGTCGAGCCGGGCATCGGCCCACTGCCGAAATTCTTCAACATTGCGGCTGTCGCCGGCCACCAGCAGCCGCCAGCGAACCCGTGCCCCGGGGCCCAGCAGTTCGCTTTCAAGCAGGTCGTCCATATGGATGATCAGCCTTGGGGCCAGCATGAAGCGGCTGCCGCCGATGTCCGGCTCGCGCATCAGAACCCGGTCCAGCTTTACCTTCTTCCAGCCCACATCGACGGTCACTCCGGTGTCGGCCTGAAACAGCTGCAGGCCGCGGTCGGCCATCCAGCCGTGACCGGGTCGGGGCGAGGCCGCAACGGCCTGCTGCTCGCCATCAAGCTGTCCGGCCAGCCCCAGCGTGCCGCGCAACGGATAGCGGTCGGTCACCGCTTTCAGATCAATGAGGTGGCTTTCCTCACCCATGAACAGCATGGTGCTCAGGCGGGCAATTTCGGCGGTTTCAAGGCCCAGCTGCCGGGCCTTGAGCCGATACGCTTCCGGCAGCCGTTGCCGGCCGCCAATGGCCAGATCGGCAGCCAGGATCTCGCCCGCCTGGCGCTGCAATGAAGCGCCGACACGGTCGGCAAACAGCCCAACGGCCGACAGCGCCCCGCTGGCCAGCACCAGCCCGGCAAACAGCATCATCAGCGCCCCGGATCGCCACTGGCGCACAAGCAGCTTGAATGACAGCCCGGTCATGCTTTCAACCTCATCGGTTAGACCGTTGCAGGGCGGGAGACAAGCCGGCCGCTGTGCATGTGCTCAATGTGGCCGCAGCGGTGCGCCAGCTGCATGTCGTGCGTTACCAGCACCAGCGCTGTTTCGTGGCGCCGGTTGAGGTCAAACAAAAGGTCGGCCACCGTGGAGCCGGTTTGCGCGTCGAGATTGCCGGTGGGTTCATCGGCAAACAGAAGCCGGGGACGCACAGTAAAGGCGCGCGCAATGGCCACGCGCTGCTGTTCGCCGCCCGACAGCTGCCGGGGGTAGTGTTTGAGCCGGTGGCTCAGCCCGACCTGTTCAAGCGCTTCAAGCGCCCTGTTGCGCGCAGACTTTATGCCGGCTACTTCCAGCGCCAGCATTACGTTGTCCAGCGCCGTCAGGCTGGGCAGCAAATGGAAGGACTGGAAAACAAAGCCGACCTGGCCACGGCGCAGCCGGGCGCGCTCGTTTTCGTCCATGGCGGTCAAGTCCCTGCCAAACAGGGTGACGCGACCGCGGGTTGGCCTGTCCAGGCCGGCCAGCAGGCCCAGCAGGGTGGTCTTTCCGGAGCCCGAGGCGCCGACAATGGCCAGCGATTCGCCCCGGGCCACGGAAAGGCTGATATCGTGCAGAATATCGAGCGGGCCGTCCGGGGCGGCGATGCTGAAACCCAGCTGCTCGGCTGAAAGCAAAACTCTGGCGGTTTGATTCATGAACGGCATTCTCCACGACCAAAAAGCTTTTCGGACTAAAAGACTCCGGACAAAAATTATCCAGATAATAACAGCAGTTTTTCTGCTTGCCGGCATCTGGCTTCCGGCATCGGCGGCCACCGTCATGATTGTTGGCGACAGCCTTTCCGATGCCTACGGCCTCCCGCGCCAGTCCGGCTGGGTTCACCAGCTGACCGAGCGCTGGGACGGCCGGCATGAAGTCGTCAATGCCAGCATTTCCGGCGAAACCACCGCCGGTGCGCTAAGCCGCATTGAAGCGCTTCTGGAACGGCACCGGCCCGACCTGATGGTGGTCATTCTGGGCGGCAATGACGGACTGCGCGGGCTGGCGCCCAATCAGACCGAAGACAATCTGGCGGCCCTGATCGAAAAAGGCAAGGCGGCAGATGCGCGGGTGGCGCTGATGCAGATTCGCATGCCGGCCAACATGGGGCCGGTTTATATCCAGCGCTTTGAGTCGGTTTTTCCACGGCTGGCCGAAAGCCTGAACGTACAACTGCTGCCGTTTTTTCTCGACGGCATTTTTGATCGGCCCGGCATGATGCAGGCGGACGGCATCCACCCGACGGCCGAGGCCCAGTCTTTGATGCTGGAAGCGCTTTTGCCGGCGCTTGAAGCCCTGCTTGCGGAACCGTCACGGGACTAAGTCTTGCCCGCCGGCTTGAACTTGGCGGTATCCTTGTTGGTTCTGGTCCGTTCTTTGCAGTGGAGCCCATGTCCGAACGCGAAATCATGGAATACGATGTGGTCATCGTCGGTGCCGGCCCGGCCGGGCTGGCGTGTGCCATCCGTCTCAAGCAGCTGTCAGCCGACCTCAGCGTCTGCGTCATTGAAAAATCGGCCGAAATCGGCGGCCATATCCTGTCGGGTGCGGTTATAGAGCCCGAGCCCCTGGATGCGCTTATCGAAGGCTGGCGCGACAGCCCGCCACCGATTTGCGTACCGGTCAAGCGCGACCAGTTCATGCTGCTAAACAAGACCGGCGGCTGGCGGCTGCTGACGCCGCCGCAGCAGAACAATCGCGGCAACTTCATCGTTTCACTGGGCGCGCTGTGCGCATGGCTGGCGCCCAGGGCCGAGGCGCTGGGGGTCGACCTTTTCCCCGGTTTTGCCGCCGCCGACCTGTCATACAACGACAACGACGAGGTGCGGGGCGTTGTCATTGGCGACATGGGCGTCGACCGCGAGGGCAATCCCAAGGACAGCTACGTGCAGGGCATAGAGATTCATGCTCCGGTCACCGTGCTGGGCGAAGGCTGTCGTGGGCATCTGACCAAGCGCGTCATAAAAAAATACAGCCTGGATGCCGACTGCGACCCGCAGACCTACGGCATCGGTCTCAAGGAGTTGTGGCAGCTGCCCGAGGGCCGAGTCGAGCCGGGCCTGGTCCAGCACAGCATAGGCTGGCCGCTGCCCGGAGAAATCTATGGCGGCAGTTTCATCTACCACCTTGACAAGGACCGCGTGGCGGTGGGCTTTGTGTGCGGGCTGGACTATCAGGACCCGCGCTTCAAGCCGTTTGAGGCCTTCCAGCAGTTCAAGCATCACCCCAGGGTGCACAAGCTGCTTGAGGGCGGAGAAATCCTGTCCGGGGGCGCCCGGGCCCTGGTCGAGGGCGGCTATCAGTCGCTGCCCAAGGTGGAAATGCCCGGCGCCATGCTGATCGGCGATACCGCAGGCCTGCTCAACGTGCCCAAGATCAAGGGCACCCACCAGGCGATCAAGTCGGGCATGCTGGCGGCCGAGCATCTGGCCGAAGGGCTGACCAGTCAGGGTTTCGATCAGCGGCTGCGCGATTCGGACATCGTTGCCGAGCTGAAAAAGGTGCGCAATATCCGCCCCGGCTTCCAGAAAGGCCTGTGGCGCGGCCTGACCACGGCGGTCATCGAAACCGTCACCGCCGGCAAGCTGCCGCGCACGCTGCCCAACCACGCCGACCACGAACAGTACCGGCGCATTGACGAGCCCGGCTTTGAATACGATTTTGTCGAGCGCGACCTGCCGCCGCGCGACCGCCTGGCAGCCGTGCATTTTTCCGACATCGCCCACGATGAAGACCAGCCTGTGCACCTGAAGATCATCGACCCCGATGTCTGCGTCACCCGCTGCACCGAGGAATATGACAATCCGTGCACGCGCTTCTGTCCGGCCGGGGTTTACGAAATGGTCGAGGACGAGCAGGGGCGTCGCCTGCAGATCAACGCTGCCAACTGCGTGCACTGCAAGACCTGCGATATTGCCGACCCCTACCAGGTGATTGAATGGGTGACGCCCGAAGGCGGTTCGGGCCCCAACTATTCCAATCTTTGATTTTCCAGGAGCTGGACCATGCATGGTGAGTACAAGGTGCCCGGCGGCAAGCTGGTGATGGCCGACGTTGAAGTGGCCGACGGCCAGCTGGCCCGGGTGAGCATTTCCGGTGATTTCTTTCTTGAGCCCGACAGCGCGCTCGAGATCATCGACGAAGCGCTGACGGGCATGCCCGTCAATGCCCGCGTTCCAGCCCTGGCGGCCGCCATAGACAACGCGCTTGGCGATTCGGTGGAGATGGTCGGCTTTGACGCCCACGCCGTGGCCATTGCCGTGCGCCGGGCGCTGGGCAAGGCCACCGGCTGGGGCGATCATGAATTCGAGGTCATCGGTCCGGAAGTCATGGACCCGGTCATGCACGTGGCGCTTGACCAGGTGCTGGCCGAAGAGGTGGTGGCCGGCCGGCGCCCGCCCACGCTGCGTTTCTGGGACTGGGACAGCTCGGTGGTGGTCATCGGCGCCTTCCAGTCCATGGCCAACGAAATCGACCCGGAAGGTGCTGCGCGCCATGGTGTTGACGTGGTGCGCCGGATTTCCGGCGGTGGCGCCATGTTCATGGAGCCGGGCAACTGCATCACCTATTCCCTGGTGGTGCCGCTGTCGCTGGTCGAGGGGCTTTCCATAGAGCAGTCCTATTCTTTTCTTGATGACTGGGTGCTGGGCGCGCTTGAAACGGTGGGTATCAAGGCCCGCTATGTGCCGCTCAACGACATTGCCTCCGAAGCCGGCAAGATAGGCGGTGCCGCGCAAAAGCGCTTTACCACCGGCGCGGTTTTGCACCATGCCACCATGGCCTACGACATCAACGCCTCGCGCATGGTCGAGGTGCTGCGCATCGGTCGCGAAAAGCTGTCCGACAAGGGCACGCGCAGCGCCAACAAGCGCGTTGACCCCATGCGCTCGCAAACCGGCATGGCCCGCGACGACATCATTGCCGCTTTCATTCGCCATTTCGGGCAGCGCTACGACACCCGGCCGGGCAGCTACAGGCCCGAGGAGCTGGAGCGCGCCCGCGAGCTGGTCGAGACCCGGTTCAGCAGCCGGGAGTGGACGCACCGCGTCCCCTGATTTTAGGCAAACAGGGTCAGGATGAAATCGATTCTGCTGGTGGGTTGTGGCGGGTTTGCGGGTTCGGTGGCGCGCTACCTGGCCACTGGCTGGCTGACGCGTCCGGCCGGTTCCGGCGGTTTTCCCTGGGGCACTTTTGCGGTCAATATTGCGGGCTGCCTGTTGATTGGGCTGCTGGCCGGGCTGGCCGCGCGCAGCGGGGTTCTGAGTGTCGAGGCGCGGCTTTTTCTGTTTGCCGGCCTGCTGGGCGGGTTTACGACATTTTCTGCGTTTGGGCTGGAAGCGGTTGATTTGATGGCGTCCGGACAGGCCGCCACAGCGGGCATTTATGTTCTTGCCAGCGTTGCCGCCGGGCTGCTGGCGGTATGGGTCGGGCTTTGGGCAATGGCCTGAACGCAGCAGGGAGGCGGGGCACAATGGCCGGTTCAGCGGTCGCCCGATCTGCAATAATGAACAGGCTTCACGTTATTAAGGGAACGTTTTGATGGCAAGCAACAGCTTTGGCCGCGTTTTGCAGGTCACCACCTTCGGAGAAAGCCACGGGCCAGCCATAGGCTGCGTCATCGACGGTTTTCCGCCGGGCATGGAAATCACGGCCGAAGAAATCCACGCCGACCTGATGCGGCGCGCCACCGGCCAAAGCCGCTGGACCTCGCAGCGCCGCGAGGCCGAGGACGTGCAGATCCTGTCGGGCGTGTTCGAGGGTAAAACCACCGGCACGCCGATTGCGCTGGTGGTGTACAACACCGATGCCCGCCCCAGGGATTATTCAAAGATTGCCGATCGTTTTCGTCCCGGCCACGCCGACTACACCTGGCATCACAAATACGGCATTCGCGACTACCGCGGCGGCGGGCGCTCCTCGGCGCGTGAAACCGCCATGCGCGTGGCGGCCGGCACGCTGGCAAAAAAATATCTCAGGGAAAGGCTGGGCGTAAAAGTCACCGGCTGGCTCAGTCGTTTGGGCGAGCTGGAGTGTGACCACAACTTTGATGCGGAAGTGATTGACACCAATCCGTTTTTTTGCCCGGACCGCGAGCGTGTCCCGGTGCTTGAAGACTATATGAAAAAGCTGTGGAAGTCGGGCGACTCGGCCGGGGCCCTGGTGCGCGTTCGCGCCACCGGGGTGCCTGTGGGTTTGGGTTCGCCGGTGTATGCCAAGCTGGATGCCGATCTGGCCGGCGCCATGATGGGCATCAACGCGGCAACGGGCGTGGAGATCGGCGCCGGGTTTGCCGCAGTTGGACAAAAGGGCACCGAGCACCGCGATGAAATGACGCCCGAAGGCTTCGAGTCCAATCACGCCGGCGGCACCCTGGGCGGCATCTCAACCGGCCAGCCGCTTGAATGCGCGGTGGCCTTCAAGCCGACTTCGTCCCTGAGGCTGCCTGGAAAAACGGTCAACACCAGTGGCGAAGCGGTTGAAATCATTACCACTGGCCGCCACGATCCCTGCGTGGGGATTCGGG